>JAWJLM010000047.1 GCA_040191315.1 Bacillaceae bacterium S4-13-56
AGAACATCACAAACTTTATCTTCGTTAATTAGTCTTCCTCAGGCAATGGCAATGAAGTCACCGAAAATGGCTTAATCGTGCTTGTTTTGTACTGTATTCAAGATAAGGGATGCTCATCAAATTACGTAAGCAATTAGTTGGAGAGGTTCACAAGGAGAAATGTAAATGATTGAGATTTATATTGATGGTGCAAGCAAAGGAAATCCCGGGCCAAGCGGCATTGGTATCTTCATTAAAAAACAAAAAGAAAACTATGAATATAGTCTTCTAATTGAAAATTGTAATAATCACCAGGCGGAATTTTGGGCATTTATAAATGCTCTAGAGATATGTATTTCTAATGACTGGATAGATATTCTTTCTATTCGAACCGACTCTAAAATTGTTGAAAAATGTATGGAATCAAAATACTGCCCGAACGATCAATTTAAACCATTATTCGATAAAGGTGTGGCGCTTATGGAAAAATTCCCATACGTGTTTGTGAAATGGATTCCTGAATCCCAAAATAAAAAAGCAGATCAACTTGCAAGAAAAGCTATCCATTCCTAATTTTATTTTGTTTTGTAGGTAACACTCCTCTTTTTTCCAAAATACGCCATGCTTGCTTTTTTGTTTTTGGTTTTTCTTGACTAAAAAGCTCTAGGATTGCCATATAATAACTGCCATCAAATTGGTACTTTATTCGGATCGTCGCACTAACTGCAACGATAACCCAAAAGTCAACGGCTCCCGTATATTGTTTTCCAAAATAGATAAACCGAATTTGATCATCCTTCAATTTGAATCCTTTTTCCCAAAGCTCATCCAAATAAATAGCCAAATTATATCCTTTGTTTTTCACACTCTCACCTCAGGTCTTCTCTACATACATAAAAGCCCGTACCGATGGTAGGGCTTCCACTACTTAGACATGACGACCTCTTCATAATGTTTTCTAATTTCTTTACTATTTAATGGGCGATTTCCTTTTAATAATTGAATGACATGGATGGCCCACTCTGATTTAATCTTTGCTAAAATATAAACAGTTAAAGTGACATATAGGAAAATAGTAAAACCGATTAATATAAACATAACAAACTCCCCTTTAGAGTTTATTGAAAATGATTATCACTTCTAACCGAATTATAACATCCTCCTCTTCCCCATTCAATCTCACTAAAGAGATTGTCATAAGTCCGACAAACTTTTCACAATATTGTTAAAGCTCTTTCTTCTGCAGGTATTCGAATGTATTTCATAATTAAAAAATGAAGAATCGGAAATAGAATGGATAAACTAAAGGCCTGAAATATAAAGGATATTACAAAAAATTCCAATCCTACAATCCAATAATTAGGATGATTGATCCAGCGATAAGGACCTTTCTTAATGAGCTCACTATTGGGAAGAATAATGATTTTTGTATTCCATCTTTCTCCTAACGTGTGAATACACCAATACCTTCCAAATTGAAGCAACAGAAATAGAAAAAACATTAATTTTAAAAATGGTGGTTTTTTCCCAACAAATGTTCCATCCTTTATAATCAATAAAAAAAAGAGGATATGTAATCCTTTGATCCCCTTATAATGGCTTCCTTCCACTTCGAAACCACCTAGTTGAATCATTTTTTCTTCATTTCTTTTGGCCAATCGCAGTTCTCCCAGCCGTTGAAAAACAAGAATGATATATAATAAAATTCTCATTGTACTTCTCTCCATTCTAAATCCATTAACTCAGAAGTAAAACCAGGACCAAGTGCTGATAGTAATGCTCGAGATCCAGCTGGTTTTTCATCTTCCATCCATTTTTTAAGTACAAACAATACTGTAGGAGAAGACATATTTCCATGGTTTCTCAACACTTCATATGAATATTTAAACTCACCATTTTCTGATTCCAAAACGTCCTCAAAAGCCTCTAGTACTTTTTTTCCACCGGGATGTGCCACGAAGAAATCAAAATCCTTAGAAGTCTTATTTATATCTTTCATAAATAAATGAGCATGATCTTTCCAAAAAGTACGTACTATAGTCGGGATGTCTTTAGAAAATACGACTTGTAAACCATCTTTATCGATGTTCCACCCCATCACATTAAGTGAGTTTTTAAGTGTCATGGAACTTCTTTTTGAAATATAAGGAAGTTCCTTTTTAGCATGTAATCTTAATTTGGACTTTTCTCCCACTACAAGAACCGCTGAGCACCCGTCAGAAAATAGAGCCGTACCAACAAGATTACTTTTTCTTAGGTCATTCGGATGAAACGTGAGGCTGCAAAGTTCTACACATACTAGTAGTACATTTTCGGTTGGATAAGCAGTAGCTAAATCATGTGCTAAACCAAGGCCTGATGCACCACCAACACACCCTAGCCCCCAAATTGGAATTCTCTGTATATCCATCCGGAAGGAATGCTGATTCATGACATGAGCATCAATGGTTGGTGTAGAAATCCCAGTACTCGAGACAAATATAATTCGATCGATGGATGAAGCCTCTATATTTTTGGTAAGCATCTCTGTATTAGTAAAGCAAGATTGGATAGCTTTCATCGCCAATTGACTTGCCACTTCATGATATAATTGATTCCTTTCATCAAAAGAGTGATTCTTATCAAACCATTCTTTCTGAACTGCGAAAGCACGGTTTTCGATTTGAGCATGATCAAAAACTTTTAGAAAGCGATCAATCCGATCTATCTTATTTCGGAATAAACTTTTTACCAAAGACTTGATTTCTTCTTGAGAATATTCATGATCTGGAAGGCTTGTTCCTATAGATAAAATATATGCCAAGTTTAATTCCTCCTTTTCCTTAGATTACCCAATAATAAACAAAATAAAAAAGCGAATCCTTTTTAAAGGAAACGCTCATTATAAAAGTGATTAAAATCCATAAATAGTCATTCCGCCGTCAACAAAAAGTGTCTGACCTGTTATGTAATTACTTGCTTCCGTTGCTAAGAAAACACCTGCTCCCACAAGTTCCTTAAGTTCTCCGATTCTTCCAAGAGGAGTTCGGTCACAAATTTCTTTTACATATTGCTCATTCTGAAGCAGCTCTTCTGTTAAAGAAGTGGGAAAATACCAGGGACCAATGGCATTCACGTGAATTCCATACTTCCCCCATTCTAACGCTAGAGTTTTGGTCATTTGTATAATTCCAGCCTTTGTCATCCCATAAACAACTCCTGTTCGCAGAGCTACGTGACCAGCTACAGATGACACCGAAATAATTTTGCCATGACCATTTTTACTCATTCGCTTCGCGGCCGCTTGCGAAAGAAAAAATGCACTCTTCATGTTCGTAGTTACAATCCTCTCCCACTCCTCCTCTGTTACATCAAGTGCTGGCGTCCGTATGTTCATTCCTGCATTGTTCACCCATATATCAATAGATTTTTCATTGGCACAAATATGATCTACTTCATTAATAATGGATTCATAATCCTTGACATCTGATTGAATAACATAGGCTTTACTTCCTATCTTTTCTATCTCTGTTTTTACTTCCCGCAATCCTTCTTTTTGTCTTGCAATAAGTATTACATCGGCACCTGCCTCTGCATATCCGAGAGCTAAAGCTTTTCCAATTCCTTTTGTTGCTCCCGTAATAGCTGCCAATTTGCCATCTAATCGAAAACTTGGTAAATACATAATTTCATCTCCTTTTGGCATTATTTTCAATTATATCACTTTTGATTTTCATTTCGCGATCCTGTGTTTTTTTTATAGTAAAAAAACATTTCGAACAACTTCTTTACTTTAAAAAATATATAAATTGTCACTTTTTCGTCACAATAAATCAAATTTATTTCTCTTAAAATCCTTAAAAACATTTGTATACCAACGTTTAACGGATTAAGTGAACATTTTGTGAAAAATGTGAATAAGTGATGGATTTAACGGATTTATCATGTAAGATGAAATGGTATTCGAATTTTGAAACGGTAAGGGGGAGAATAGATGCCTACTACAAAATTAAAAAATCAGGATCAAAAAGTAGAAGTTCAAGAACAAGAACCAGAACTTAAAGGTACTCTTTACGCCGTATTAGGCTTAGGAGCATTTATTATTATTAGTTGGTTCATTGTTTGGGGATTATTTGTTGGTAGATAAGTAGATTGGAGGGGGATAGAACATGCATTTACACAAATACGAAAAAATTTGGCTTTATATTGGCGGAGGATCACTTGTCATCTTTTTATTACTACTAGGGATTACCGCATTTATCAAAGGAACTGAACCACCTTCCCATATGGAGACCATTGATCCCAAAAATGTTCAGGCACATGAAACCTTTCAAGATGAAAATCTTGGACTTAAACAAATTGATGACCACCATTATGAAGTAAATTTAATTGCTTCGGCATTTAACTACAATTTTGGTACAGATGAAAATGGTACTTCTGTTAAAGAAATTCGAATTCCAGTAGGTTCAACCGTTCGCTTTACCGGGACTACAACTGATGTTATTCATGGATTTGAAGTGGCTGGCACGAATGTCAATATGATGTTGGAGCCTGGGTATATCAGTTCATTGGAAGTTACATTAGACAATCCTGGTACATATACCGTTGTTTGTAATGAATACTGTGGATTAGGTCATCACATGATGTACGGGAAAGTAGAGGTGTATGAAGAATGAGTTTAGGACTTCATGATTTTAGTAAAAAAGAAAGTAGACTTGTTTTAGCATTTATGTGGGTGGCCTTTGCCTCTTTATTAATTGGGGGACTAATGGGTTTACTTCAAGTATTTGTTCGGACAGGACAATTTAAACTTCCTTTTGGGATTGAATATTATCAGGTATTAACTGTACACGGTGTCATTCTAGGACTTGTACTTACTACATTTTTTATTATAGGGTTTCAATTCGCTTTAATTAAAAAGACACTAGGAATGACTGATAAGGAAAGAAAATGGGGATGGGTTTCTTTTTGGGTAATGCTAGTAGGGACCACTATAACTGCCATTACGATTCTATTGGGAAAAGCATCTGTTCTTTATACATTTTATGCACCTTTAGCAGCTAATCCTGCTTTCTATATTGGTTTAGCACTTGTTGTTGTGGGATCATGGATTGCTGTATTTCTAAACTTTGTACAATATTATAAGTGGAAAAAGCAAAACAAAGGAAAACCAGGACCACTTCTCGCCTTCATGGTTGTTGTGAATATGGCCATTTGGTTTATTGCTACTCTAGGTGTTGCGGCAACGGTCTTACTTCAATTTATTCCATGGTCATTGGGTATGGTAGACAGTATCAATGTTTTGGTAAGCAGAACCTTATTCTGGTATTTTGGCCATCCACTTGTTTATTTCTGGTTACTACCTGCTTATATGGCATGGTACGGTATCATTCCTAAAATTATAGGAGGAAAAATCTTTAGTGAACCGTTAGCTCGACTTGCTTTTATTTTATTCTTACTTTTCTCCATTCCAGTTGGATTCCATCATCAGTTAACAGAACCTGGTGTTAGTTCCCTTTGGAAATATATTCAGACGGTTTTAACTTTTGCAGTAGTCATTCCATCGTTATTAACTGCCTTTTCCATGTTCGCAGTATTTGAAACGACTGGTAGAGCAAAAGGTTATACTGGAATCTTTGGCTGGTTTAAAGGCTTGCCTTGGAAAGATGTTCGCTTCTTTGCTCCTATGATTGGGATGCTTGCTTTTATTCCTGCAGGAACCGGCGGACTTATCAATGCTTCCTTCCAATTAAACCAAGTCATTCATAATACGATTTGGGTAACAGGACACTTCCATCTAACTGTTGCGACTACAGTGATGCTAACCTTCTTTGGTATTTCTTATTGGTTAGTACCACATTTAACTGGAAGAGTTTTAGATAAAAAGACTAATAAACTAGGAATCATTCAAACGATTGTATGGACTGTTGGAATGTTCTTTATGTCTGGATCCATGCATATTGCAGGACTCCTTGGCGCACCAAGACGTTCTTCTTACTCTGATTATGGTGGAACAGAGCAGGCAGCTGAATGGATTGGATACCAATATGCTCAAGCTATTGGAGGAACCATTCTTTTTATTGGTATTTTGCTAATGGCGTATATCTTTATTTATATGCTATACTTCGCACCGAAAGGCGTGGAAGAGTTCCCTATTGCTGAAACTGAAAAGGATGCTCCTGAATCACCTGCTATCTTTGATAATTGGAAATTATGGATTGGAATAACTGTTGCTTTAATTTTATTAGCCTATACCATACCATTTATCGATATTATTCAAAATTCACCACCAGGATCTGAGCCATTTAGATCTATCATAGGAAATAGTTAAAGGAAGCCCAACTTGGGCTTCCTTTAACATTATAGCCTTACCTTGGCCTTTTATTAAAATTTGTAGATCTTCGAATATTTATCTTCTAGATAGTTCATAAGGTGGTCAGGATTAAGGGACTCTCCTGTTACATCTTTTAAAATTTCAAGAGGTTCTTTCATTTTTCCGTATTGATGGATATTTTCCGTGAGCCATTTTTTAATTACGGATAGCTTCCCTTGTCGGATTAACTCTTCAACGTGATGCTCTTCCTTCATTTTATCACGGAATTGAGCAGCATACATATATCCTAAGGCATACGATGGAAAATATCCAAAATCTCCTCCTGCCCAGTGAATATCCTGTAAAACCCCTTCACTATCAGTTGCAGGTCTAATTCCTAAGTATTCCTCCATTTTGGAATTCCAAAGCTCAGGTACATCCTTCACTTGTACTTCCCCACTGATTAGTGCTTTTTCTATTTCATAACGAATCATAATATGAAGACAGTATGTCAGTTCATCTGCTTCAATACGAATGAAGGAAGGTTTTACTTCGTTAATCATCTTATAAAACTCGGGTAGTTCGATTTCCTGAAAATCACTTGGAGCTATAGATTTAAACAGGTCATAGTTTTTCTCCCAGAAGGCGTTTGTTCTAGCAACAAAGTTTTCCCAGAATAAGGATTGGGATTCGTGGATACCCATGGACGTCCCTGTGGCCATTGGTGTGTTGATTAAGGATTGATCAATGTTTTGTTCATACAAAGCATGACCACCTTCATGGATGGTGCCAAAAACAGCTGTTCTAAAATCTTTTTCGTCATACTTTGTGGTTACACGAACATCAAAAGGATTTAACGAAATGGCGAATGGGTGAACTGTTTCATCTAGGCGCCCACTTGAGAAGTCGTATCCCATAGCTTTAAGTATTTCTAAACTAAATTTTTCTTGTTGTTGTTTTGGAAAAGGCAACAAGATTTTAGAAGAGTCAATCGCAACATCAGATTGTTGAATCTTTTGAACAAGCTCAGTAAGCTTTTCTCTCACTGGAGGAAACACCTCATCGAGAATTCGAACGGTAACTCCAGGCTCATACTGATCTAACAAGGCATTATATATATGATCCTCATATCCCCAATAATTTGCAAAACGACGGTTAAATTCCACAATTTTTTCTAAATAAGGTTCAAATAAAGAAAAATTATTTGTATTTTTAGCTTCTTCCCAAACGGACTCTGCCTTAGACCGTAACATGACGAACTCTTTATATTCCTGATCAGGAATCTTTTCATTTTTTTCAAAATCTTTTTTGGCAAGTTCAACAGATCTTTTTAAAATGGGATCATCGGTTTCTTCTCTTAACTCCTCCAAAAGACGCTTCATCTCATCTGAAGTTGATAATTGATGGACTTTTTGAGCAAACATTCCGATCACTTCTGAACGCTGTTCAATCCCTTTTTTAGGTGCTTTTGTTCGAAGGTCCCACGCCATTAAAGCAATAGCCTCTTCATACTGTTTCATTTCTTTCATTAAATTAGTAAACTCTTGCTTTGCTTGATCTTTACTCATTCCTCTTCCCCCTACTCTTTTTGACCAAAAAATTGATAATAATCTGTACGGATAAACCCATTAAATAGTTTTCGCTTTTTAGAAGCCTTTTGACCATATAGTTTTTCGAAATCTTGGTGAGAGGTCAGTATATAGACGCTCCAGCTTGGATATTGTTTCATTACTTCCCCTAACTCACGATACATTTCCTCTACAGCTTTTCGTTCTCCAATGCGTTCTCCATAGGGCGGATTTCCAATTAAGTATCCGTTTTTTTCTTTCGAAGAAAAGTCCTTCACCTGCATTTGCTTAAAGGAAATTAAATCAGCAAATCCTGCTTCTGCAGCGTTTTGCTTGGAAATTTCAACCATGCGATGATCAATATCCGAGCCAACAATAGTAAACTTCTGATCATAGTTTGCTTTCTCTTCTGCTTCTTCAAAAGCTTGCTCCCATACGCTGCGACCAATCCATCCCCAACCTTCACTTGAAAATTCACGATTGAACCCGGGGGCGATATTTTGCGCAATCATAGCCGCTTCAATCGGAATAGTTCCTGAACCACAAAAAGGATCAACAAATGGATCATCACCTGTCCAATTCGTAAGTAAAACTAGCGCAGCTGCCATGGTTTCCTTAAGTGGTGCTTCTCCTTGGCCTTTTCGATATCCGCGTTTATGTAGTCCTGATCCTGAGCTGTCGATCGTCAAAGTCGCTTTATCCTTATGTATAGCAATTTCAACTTTATACAAGTCCCCTGTTTCCTCAAGCCAAGAGGCAATCCCATGCTTTTGCTTTAATCTTTCCACAATAGCCTTTTTCACGATAGCTTGACAATCAGATACACTAAAAAGTTTTGATTTAACAGACTTGCCAACTACCGGGAATTCTCCATTTTCAGGGATATAGTCTTCCCATGGCAATGCTTTTGTTTGTTCAAATAATTGGTCAAAAGTAACTGCCTCAAATTCACCAATTAAAACTTTAACCCGGTCCGCTGTACGAAGCCATAAATTTGATCTGGCAATTCCGGATGGATCTGTTTTATATATGACTTTCCCATTATCAATAGATGGCTCATATCCTAAATTTTTTACTTCACGTGCAACTATAGACTCTAACCCCATGGGGGCAGTTGCAATCAAAGTCACCTCATTCATTGTCATTCTCCTTTCAAGAACACTATATCAAAAACAAACAAAGATAACACGCTAATATATACAGTTTTTCCATTAAACTAAGAAAAGCGCAAGCGCCCTCGATCATCGACGTAAGGCGGTGGACCTCATCGAGCGAGATATAGGAAACACGGTTCACGAAGTGAATCGATGTTGACTTATCGATGGAGAGGAGGGAACCGACTCTAGTCGATAGGGCGCTGGAGCTGGACAAATTTTATACTTTCCTATCTGTTAAAAAAGAACTCCTTCCTATTGGAAAGAGTTCGTATATAAGTACGTAAATGGTTTGTTTGACCTGTAAATGCTCTGTAAGCCATGTTCTGTACCTTCGTACTACAAACGGTGGTCAACCTTGTACTCCGGCTGTAATCATCTATCTACAGGCTATGTGCCTGTCCCCCTCACGTGTTCATTTCCACTGAGGAAGTGCCCCTACCTAATTTTGGGTTGCTCACTTGTGGGGTTTACCTCGTTCCACTCTTTATGTTTCCATAAAGACTACGTCACTGTGGCACTTTCAAGGTATGAAAACCATATCCAAAAGGACTTAGGTCCCCTCCCTGCCGTTAGCCCAAAAAGGACTACCCTGGCTTATGAATTCACCAGGCACAAACACTACAAGCATCTCAGCTTGTGTGAGCATGGACTTTCCTCTGCATGAAACATGCAGCGATTACTCGAGCATTTACTGTGTAAACCGTAAAATCAATACTAACATGAATTTATCATTATGTCATTGGTAAATATTTCTTTGAAAATTAATCAGAAAATTTATGACCGAAAACTGCCTTTTCAAGATTTGATAAACGTTTAAGGACATCATAGTTCACTTGTCCTTGCGGAGCAGCAGCTGATGAACGACGTGTTGATTGATCAGCTATTCGTTTCAATTTTTCATTTTCCTGCTTCAATCTCTCAATCTCTTGCTGAAAAACTTCATAATCTTGAATGACAACATCTAAAAACTGATCCACTTCTTCTTGATTGTATCCTCTAATGCCGACTTTAAATTCTTTATCTAATATCTCACTTCCATTTAATTGTATACGCTCTACCATTCATACTTCACCTCAATTAGTAACTTTTTTTTATTTTTTCAAAACCGTAACAATTTGTCAATTTCCTTTTCCCTTCAAAAAATCGGGATTCTCCCTTACTATATCCTCTGCCATTTCATTAAGGTCAAAAGGTGTAATAGTCATGACTTTATAATCAAGCCCTTTATTTTGCATGATTTCTACTTGTTTCATAAAATAATGAGGAGATCCATGAGTGTCCTCATCATATAGTACAAGACATCCATCACTTTTATGAATAAAAAATTCATCTCGTTGTTTAAACTGAAATGGTCCTATGTATTCTCTTTGATAAAGAAGCTGGTTGAAATCTGCCTGCTGCTGTATAAATTGATATATTTCTTTGTCCCCATCCGACCAATATTGGTCAAATTCTTTAAATGGAGGAATAATAGCTAGCTTAATGGGAAACACATCCTTTAAATTCACCACTACTTCTGCTGCCCAAAGCTCAATACCAGGTTGTCCAGATAATAAGACCCATTCCAGTCCCTCTTCAACCAAAGGTATCAATTTTCTTTTAAATGCTTCCTTAATTATTGTTATTTTTAGATCTTTATTAGAAAATATCCCCAATTCCTTTGCTTTATAACCTGTAATTACTAACGTTTTCATCTTTAGCATCCTTAGTTTTTGAGTATTACTAGTATCATTTTATCTTAAATTGTACAACTATAACAGTACTTTCTTATCTGCAAACAAAGGTTTGCTCTTATTAGAGCAAACCTTTGAGTGAATTTCATTATTTTTTGCGGAAAGGAGTCCCCATTCCTGGCGCTCCAGGAAAAGGTGCTGGACCTGCTGTGTTAACATTAGGGACAAGGCCTGGCATTGGACCAGTAACAGGTGGTGTTACTGGTGCAGGAGCTGGGTAAGGAGGAAAAGCAACTGAAGATTCGCTTCCCGTATTTACCACAGAATTTGAATATGGGAAGAAGTGTTTATTTTCCACATGGTGATGATTTACCACCGTAGTGTGAGTTGGATGAATATGATCTACTTCCTCATACGTGAAATTGTTATTTACACAATACTTTGTTGGATATACCACCTTTTTAGTAGGGTGACAATGATTCATTCCCCATGGTTTGTGATGCATGAATTTCCATCTCCTTTCTTGATAGGTTCACTAATAACCTATGAATAAAAGGAGAGACATGTACTAAGACAGAAACCTATTTTTAGACTAATACCTTTAATATTTGAATTAAAGGACTTTTAAGTGTTTTCTTATCATGTCAAAAATATTTTTTTGTATCAATTCACATTTCCGTCACCTATTCGGTCTATTGTTTGATAAAATAGGGTTGATAACGCTTTCAAAGGAGTGAGGAGATTGAATTCATCAGCACCAATTAAAACGATTTGCGGCTACTGTGGAACGGGGTGTGGTTTGTTAGTTGAAACTGAAAATAATCGAATTATGAAAATTAGAGGGGATAAGGAAGCCCCCGTTAATAAAGGTCAAACTTGTATAAAGGGGGCCTTTGCTTTCGAATACGTTCATTCAGAAAAAAGACTTACTCATCCAATGATTAAGAAAGATGGTACGTTTCAAAGGGCTTCCTGGGATGAAGCCTTACAACTAATTACTGAAAGATTAGGTAATATTAAAAATAATTTTGGTCCTGATGCTATAACCATGTTTGCATGTGCTCGTACAACCAATGAATCTAATTTTGTTACACAAAAATTTATGCGGACAGCTATTCAATCCAACCATATTGACGGTTGTAACCGAACGTGACACGCTCCTTCCGTTGCCGGTCTGGCAACCGTATTTGGTTCAGGCTTTCCAATGAATAATGCAGATGGATTTGACAAATCTGAGTTGCTATTAATCATAGGAAGCAATACTACAGAAGCCCATCCGATTATTGCTAATCGAATGAAGCAAGCTAGAAAAAAAGGTCTTAAAATCATT
Organism: Bacillaceae bacterium S4-13-56; assembly: GCA_040191315.1. Taxonomy (NCBI): domain Bacteria; kingdom Bacillati; phylum Bacillota; class Bacilli; order Caryophanales; family Bacillaceae; species Bacillaceae bacterium S4-13-56. The sequence goes on from JAWJLM010000047.1 coordinate 12,000, forward strand.
GTGATTGATCCTAGAAAAATAGATATGGTCAAATTTAGTGATGATCACCTTCAATTACGTGTTGGTTCTGATATTGCCTTATTAAATGCCATGATTCATGTCATTATAGAGGAAAATCTTTATAATGAATCTTTCATTAATCAATATACCAATGGAATCGAACAACTTAAAAAAGAAGTTGAGAAATTTACTCCAGAATTCTCTGAAACTATTACTGGTGTACCAGCTGAACAGATTCGTAATACAGCTAGAGCTTATGCTTGTGCCAAAGAAGCCATGATTGCCTATACACTTGGAATTACTGAACACCATTGCGGAGTAAATAACGTTTTTGGAATCTCTAATTTAGCTTTATTATGTGGCCATATTGGAAAAGAAGGGTCTGGTATTATGCCTCTTCGCGGACAGAATAATGTCCAGGGAGCTGGAGATATGGGCTGCCTTCCTAATATGCTAACTGGTGCACAACCTCTATCAGATTCAAAGGTAAGAGAAAGATTTGAAAACGCTTGGAGTGTTAAGCTTCCAACATACAACGGTCGAACTCAAACGCAAATGCTAGAAAAAATGGAAGAAGGCCAAGTAAAAGCACTATATTGCATTGGAGAAAATCCAATCTTGGCAGATGTAAATATGGATCATACAAAAAAAGCATTTAGTAACCTAGATTTCCTTGTTGTTCAAGATATCTTCATGACAGAAACGGCTGAATTAGCAGACGTCATTCTTCCAGCAAAATCATGGGGAGAAGTTGAAGGCACTTATACGAACACAGAGAGAAGAATACAACGTGTTAGAAAATTAGTCGATGCACAGGGAGAAGCAAGAGAAGATTGGGAAATTCTTTGCGACCTTTCTACTCGCCTTGGTTACCCTATGTCCTATGAATCTAGTGAACAAATTTGGGAAGAGGTACGTGAACTTGCTCCCCATATGTATGGAGGAATGCCGTACCAAAGACTTGAAGAAATGAATGGCATTCAGTATCCTTGCCCAGATGAAAATCATCCAGGCGTTGACTATCTACACGAACGTTTTCACGATCCTAATTATAATGGACCTAAGGCATCCTTTGTGCCAGTAACCTACACTCCACCTATGGAGGAACCTGACGAGGAATATCCGTTTGTGTTAACTACAGGAAGAAGATATGAGCTTTATAACACGCATACCCAAACAAAATATTATCCAGAAAAAATGAAGATCAAACAAACAGAGGAAACTGCGGATATTCATCCAACAGATGCAGAAAAACTTGGTTTAGAGAACGGGGATGTCGTTGAAGTAAGTTCCAGAAGAGGAAAACTTAACGTGAGTGTAAAAGTAACGGACCAAGTATCGCCAGGCTTAATTTTTATGAGCTTTCACTTTTCGGACGTTCCGACAAATATGTTAACTTTAAACGAATTTGATCCAATCTCAGGAACAGCAGAATATAAAGCTTGTGCTGTCAAAATAGAAAAAACAATGTAAAAGAAAAGCATCTCCATAAATGGGAGATGCTTTGTTTCCTCACCGCTGTTCTAAATCATTAAATAGTTCAAGTTGAATATGCAAAACACTTTCTCTAAGTTTTTCTAAATTGTATTTGTCAATTTCTACGATCTCCGTTCCATAACGAATAAAAGTAGGATAAGTCCGTTTATTTCTCACTTGAATTTGAGAAGTAATTTCCTTTTCTTGAACTCGTATATCCATACGATATGTTTCATCATCTGACAATACACACTGTGTAGCAAAACCAAAGCCCTTAATATTAAAATCAATCATTTGAACTGTGCCAACTTTCCACCATCCAGAGGAATCCCTTGCATAAACCACACCTTCTGTATGACATCCTAGTCTAGGTAACGTTCTTCGTTCTCCCTTATTTAAATCTAACTCAACTGGGGCATAGATAAATATTCGAAATCCTTTTTTCTGGAGAATTTTAGTTTCAAATTGGTAATGATAGAAGATACACTTCCACGTTTCATTGACTTGCACTTTTTGAGGATTATGTATTGTTAATTCAATAACTTCCCCTTTCATGTCAATGATTTGTCCAAGCACTACCTGATGATCTGATATAAGACGTACAAATTCCATAGTTGTCCCCCTATCCATTTCATTATAGGGTCTTTTCTGAGATTTTCATAGCTAGCTTTAAGTGCTAACTTAAGATTTGTCTAAGTTGCTGAAAGATATATTCTATAGAATTCTTTAATTCTTTATATCTTTTTTTAGGAACATCAATATAGTAACTATGCAAAATAAGAAGTTCTATATTTTCTTTCGTTTTTTCAATCTGAGTAGGATATAATTTACCTTCTTTTTTATTTTCTACTACCTGCATAGATTGGTTATACCATTGGTCTAGTTTTTCAAACAAAGGATCTGTTTCTCTTTTTACATAATTAAAAAAGGCTCGATCGTGACGATTTTCAGGCTTGTTTTGAGATAAAAAATTTTTCTCTAGATCATTAAAAACAATTTCAAATTCATTCTGTAAGTTAAGTATCTTCTTCTTGTCCACAAAACCACCTCATATTTAATGTTCCCACTATAATAAGAAAAGCGCAAGTGCCCTTGACTATCGACGTAAGGCGGAGGACCTCACCTCAGATTAAGGATCGTCGGCTAAAATCGTCACATCTCGTTATGACCTACATCGTGTAGGCCCAAAGGAAACACGGTTCAATAGGGCTCGCAGGATGCGAGTCCGTTCGGTGTTGCGAATCATTTTGGTGGGACGAGTAATCGCAGTCCCACCACGATGTCGGGGTTTTAACCGAACCTCCTTCATCGATGTTGACTTGTCGAAGGAAAGGAGGGAACCGACTCTAGTCGATAGGCTGCCCCTCGAAACAAGAAAATCACTTGTTTCTGCGAAGTACTCTAAGTAGCTTTCCTTTGCACGATTACTCGGGGCAAAAACTAAGATGATGACTAGAATGGAGCTAGACAGATTTTTTTCTTTATAATCTTCTGATAGGTACCACCCAAGGGTGCGACCTAAAAGCCCTTGAACCAATCGAACATTTACGGGCAACCAACCATGAAGCAAGCTTCATCAACAAGGATGAAATATTTCATATTTTTTTCATGGCATTTTATCCCCCACCTACGCTTTTCGTTTACTTAAGACTTGAGGAGGGGGATTAGTGCTTGTTCATACGGGCTAATTGCTAATAGTACAAAATAGAAATTAAGATGATCGATAGGATAATTGTTTGGATGCTAATACAGGGTGGGTAGAATCTTTTTTGTATTTCCGTTGTCCTTGCCTCCATTTTTCTTCTGCTAAACGAAATTGATCTGATATTTTTTGAATTTCAATTCGATGTTTTATGTAATAATGCAGAGAAGTCTCATCTGTTTTTTTCTTCAAAGTATCATCTAACTGATCTAACTTCATAGTTAAGTATTCAAATTCCCTCAGGAGAGCTTCCTTTGAAACAAATTCTACTTCCATTTCTTTTTTCATTATGAACCTCCTCGGTTTACAATATCTTTATCTTCCTAATTCTCCTCCCCTACTTCCTATCCCTCCTCCATGACAAAACTAGAAAAAACATTACAAAATCTCTAATTTATCGCGCTCATTATTTTTGTTTTTGCTAATTTATTTAAAAGAATTCGCTTCTTCACCATACTCTGACTGATGTCATCTGAAAGCGAAACTTTTTCTGGAGCCGACCAGCGAGAAGGTGGATCCAGCCACTTGTTCCAATCAATTTGCACGGTGTCATCATGGGTTATATCTGGATAAATATTTTGCAGATAATCAGAGTAAGGCAATCTATGATTAATATCCTGAAACTTAAAGTAATCTCTTCTAGTCCCCTTGTGAGGTTGTTCCTTAGCAAAACGAATAAATTCATTTTTGAGAGAAGGATAAAATAAGAGATGGTATAACCTTTTCCCCAATTTGATTCTTTTATATGGATTGGTAAAATGAGTTACATTTTGGCCATATAGTTCCCCAGTTAAAGTTGGAAATAAAACACTCGATAACTGTAGGAAATCCTGTATTAAATAAGGAAGTGTATGAAATATTTGGGTAAAATAATAAGACTGTTCAATAACTGGACCTTGAATGACCATCTGCTCGTTGACAATAAGGGCATATACTAAACGGTTTTTATCTCCGTTTTTCCAAAAATAATTCCATTCATTCATCATAAACGTTGAAATAGATAAGTAAGGTAGTAAATGAAACAGTGGCTCTCCCTTTTCTTTACTTTTCTCGTAGATTAACAATTGAGGATAAGCATCTTTAAAAATAAGCCAATTTGCCCTTTCATAAGTCATAAACAAACGGTTAGAATGTTTTTTTGAAAGTAGGGAACGAAGTGGATCAATGCGGAGATCCGTCATGTTCCATCCCGCATTTCTAGATACCATACTTGCTAAGAAGCTCCATCTCATCTCTGGATGCTTAAAGAAAAAATCTTGATACGACATACTTCTTGTAATATTATTCAAATTATATTCCGCTGTATGTCCCTTCATGTTCTCTATTAGTTCTAAATCACGAATTGTCATATTATCTCCCCTGTTTTACTTTTATTTTGACTTTAGACAAGTCTATTCATACCTTTAATCTAGGCATTAAATCTCGTGAACGAAAAAGTAAGATATGGTAAAGTAGACAAGGAGGGGAAATCATGAATTATCCAAATGGAAAAAAAAACACTTCAATTATAAAAGGACAAGAAAAGCAATCAAATTATAGTAATCGAGGTATGACCCTCGAAGAAGATATTAATGCAACGAATATTTATTATCGAGAAAATCAAAAAGCCATTATTCATAAAAAGCCAACGCCCGTACAAATTGTACAAGTTGACTACCCAAGTAGAAGTGCTGCTGTTATTAAAGAAGCATACTTCAAACAAGCTTCCACAACAGATTTTAATGGGGTTTATAAAGGCAAATATATAGATTTTGAAGCAAAGGAAACAAAAAACAAGACCTCCTTTCCACTATCCAATTTTCATGCTCATCAAATAGAGCATATGAAAGCGGTTGTTAATCAAGGAGGAATTTGCTTTGTCATTATTCGTTTTGCCTTCCATAAAGAAACTTTTTATTTAGATGCATTGAAACTATTTGAGTACTGGGATCGTCAATACAAGAATGGAAGAAAGTCTATTACCTATCAAGAAGTAAAAAATAATGGAATATTGATCCCTTTTCATTTTCAAGCAAGGGTTGATTATCTATCAGTTTTAGATCAACTCTAATATAGAATGGAGGAAGATGAGACATGGCAAATGAAGGCCAATCTCGTACAGCTAGAAGACAACAAAAAAAGAGCTTAAAGAAAGGTAAATTCAATTGGAAGCGTCTAGCCATTATCCTGCTAATTATAGGATTAACTTTGTTTATTGGTGTGGCTAGTGTGTTTTCTTATTATATTGCCACAGCCCCAGAATTAGATGTTTCAAAGCTTTCAGATCCCCTATCTACAAAGGTCTATGATAAAGACGGGGAATTAATTGCAGATCTTGGGGTACAAAAAAGAACGAAAATCGATTATGATGACATTCCCAAGGTTCTTGAAGATGCTGTAATCGCAACAGAGGATGCACGATTTTTTGAGCATTTTGGAATTGACTTACGAAGAATAGGTGCAGCTGTATGGGCGAATATTACTCAAGGATTTGGAGCACAAGGAGCAAGTACTATTACCCAGCAGGTGGTAAAAACAGAATATCTAACTTTTGATAAGAAAATAAAACGCAAAGTACAAGAACAGTGGCTAGCTATTAAGTTAGAGCAAGACTATAGCAAAGAACAAATTCTTACCATGTATTTAAATAAGATTAACTATGGTGGAAGTATTTATGGAGTATCCAAGGCTGCCGAAGTATATTTTAATAAATCATTGGATGAATTGACCTTATCTGAAGCTGCTTTATTAGCAGGACTTCCACAAAGTCCAAACCGTTATAATCCTTTTCAAAATCCAGAATTAGCCGAGAAAAGAAGAAATACAGTATTAAATCTCATGGTGCACCATAATAAAATTTCACAAGAAGAAGCTGATGAAGCTAAGAGCGTCCCTGTCTCTTCACTCATTGTAGGAGAGTATGATCAAGATATCCCTTATGATGCTTTTATTGAACAAGTATTGAATGAGGTAGACGAAAAAATTGAAGACATTGATGTTTATAATGATGGTCTTGAAATCTATACTACTTTAGACCAAGAAGCTCAGTCTTATGTTGAGAAGCTCTTAAGCAATGAAAGCCCAATAGAATATCCGGATAACGAATTCCAGGCAGGAATCGTTTTGCTAGATACTAAATCTGGTGCTATAAGAGCGATAGGCGGTGGTAGAAATAAAGGGGATGTCAATACTTCTTGGAACTATGCAATTAATGGAGAGGGGCGTCAACCTGGTTCTACTTTTAAACCTATCATTGATTATGGACCTGCTATTGAACATTTAAAATGGTCAACCTATCATCAGTTAGAAGATGAGCCTTATCATTGGTCTGACGCCGAAGGCAAACTTATTAGAAACTGGGATGATAATTACGAAGGACAAATGTCTATTCGAACAGCCATTGCACGTTCTCGAAATATACCAGCCGTAAAAACTTTTCAAGAAGTTGGTTCTGACAATGCCCGTGCTTTTGCGGAAGGCCTTGGTATTGGATTTGACAGTGGACAGATCTATGAATCGGATTCTATTGGAGGAGGAACTTTAGTTACCCCTCTTGAATTGGCTGGAGCTTATAGTGCCTTTGGAAACAATGGAATTTATCAAGAGCCCTATGCGGTAACTGAAGTAAAACTTATAAATGGGAAAACAATAGAGCTAGAATCAGAAGCATATACTGCTATGTCAGATTACACCGCCTATATGATTACTGATATGCTTAAAAGTGTTATGACAATGCCACGAGCGACCGGAACAGCATATAATATTCCCGGTCTACCGTTAGCTGGAAAAACAGGTACTACCAATGATGGTGCAGACTCATGGATGGCAGGATACACAACAAATTATACATTGGCCGTTTGGACTGGTTATCCAAGCTCTTCTCAAACGATAGAAAACGGGAGAAATATATCGAGAATTCTTTTTAAAGACATTATAGCCAAGGTATCAGAAGGTATGGAAACAAAGGATTTTGTAAAACCAAATAGTGTGAAGGAAGTTGCCATAGAAAGAGGAACTTGGCCCCCATTACTACCGAGTGATTTCACCCCACAGAACGAGATTATTTACGAGTTGTTTGTAAGTGGCCAAGAACCAAAGGAAAAATCACAAAAGTTTGATCAATTAGATCCAATTCAAGGATTAACTGCTACCTATGATGAAGAAAAGAAATCTATTCTTCTCGAATGGGAATATGAATCAGAGGTTACCTTCCCTATTGAGTTTTTAATCCGCGGAGGAAGAAAAGATCAAGAAATGAAAGACATAGGAAAAGTTGAACAACTTGGAGCTGAAGTCAAAGATGTGAAACCAGGTGAAACCTATATTTTAGAAGTAACTGTCATGAATAAGGATGATAATATTATGACATCCCAACCTGTTTCTACCGAAATTACTATCCCAGAGAAAGACATTATCGATGATCTTTTAGGTGATGGAGATAACGATGATGGCAATAGTGGGAATAATAACGATGGTGGCACCACCAATGATGGTACTGGAAATGATGGTACTGGTGACGGTGGTACTAACAATGACGATACTGGAAATGGTGGTACTGATGACGGTGGCACCAACAATGACGGTACTGGAAATGGTGGTGCCGAGAATGGTGAGACAGGAAATGGCGAAGGAGGATCCTCTGATAATGATGGGGATAGGAGAGGAAGATTGGGAGACTTTTTCCGATAAGTGAAAGTAGTGTAAAAAAAGCGAAGGCTCGGTTCTATCTACCTTCGCTTTTTTGCTTGAGTTTTTGAATGGATAATAATTTCTCTACTTCTGAAAATAAGGCATCCAATTGGATATATGAATGATAATGGTTCGGTCTAGCCTCTATAAAGGAGAGTCTTCCTTCGATATTTGGAGGGAGCTTCAAATAGGAACTATTGGTCTCTTCCAGCCATAACAAAGCTCTCTTAAAACTGTCAATGTGAATTTGCATCAGATTCCCCGCTTCAACATTCTCTCTTAATTGAAACTTTTCCCGAATAGATTCCCTTTCTTCATTCCATTTATCTATAGCCATATCGCTTGAATTGGTCATTTTTCTATCTTCCCCACTACTTTTTTCATTCTTTTTTGTCCCTCCCTACAATAATCTAGAACAGGACAAATCTCACATTGGGGTCTTTGAGCTTTACAATGATAACGTCCAAAGAAAATTAATCGATGATGAGTGTCGCTCCACTCTTCTCTTGGAACTTTTTTCATCAATGCTTTTTCAACTTCTAAAGGACTATCCTTCCACCTGGCAATCCCTAATCGTTTGGATACCCTTTCGACATGAGTGTCTACTGCAATTGCCGGTTCTCCGAAAGCAACAGACATAACCACATTTGCTGTTTTTCTTCCAACCCCTGGCAATTCTACTAATTGACTATGAGTCTGGGGAACCTTCCCATTGTATTGCTCAATTAGAATTTCAGAAAGCTTACGAATATTTTTAGCTTTATTCCGATAGAGTCCAATGGATTTTATGTCCTGTTGAAGTTCTTCTAGATCAACTGCAATATAATCCTCTGGTACCTTATATTTTTGGAAAAGGTCCTTGGTCACTTTATTCACAAGTGCGTCAGTACATTGTGCTGACAATACTACAGCTATTAGTAATTCAAAAGCATTCTCATGACGGAGCTCACACTCTGCATTTGGAAACATATGGGCAATTTTGTCTAATACTTCTAATGTTTGTTGTTTTGTTAACATTTTTTCTACTCCCCATCTTTTTCCAACCAATTGTAGTAAAAGGATACATCGCGTTTAACTGGTTCATCAGACGTAATAGTTTTTTGATTACTCTTTTGATGAAAAGCATGGCTTTGTTGTCTTGCATCCTTAACCGTTCGAATTCCTTTTCTTTTCCACTCAAAAAGGATTCGATCAATATATTTTAAATTCATCTTACCTAACAACACCGCTTCTCTTAGTGCGGCTTTGATTAAGACTGGTTCATACTCTTCCTGATCAAGCCACACATTGATCATCTCAATCTCAAAAGGGGAAAGTGTGCGGCCAAACTCCTGTTCAAACAATATAAAAAGGTTGTGCTCTCCTTCGTCTTGTTTTGGTTGAATTTTATCTTCTTCTTTTTGACCATACAATTTTTCCCATAGGGGTAGTAGGGAATACTTCTCTTCTATTTGTTTTTCATTTCGGTCTTGAATAATTTTCAAATATCCCTTTTGGATTAAATTGCGTAAAAGCTGTGAAGCTTCTTGATCTCCAATATTTAAACAACCTGCTAATTCACTAGGCGTCGGAAACATATTTCCTTCTGTTTGAAAACGATGAAGCTGTAAAAAAAGAATTAGCTCTGTTTCGTTTAATCCAAGGGAGGTATATGATAAAAGTAATTTTTTAGGAAGTGTCATTTGGTCTTGTACCATTTTTTCTAATTCGTTCATATTTTTCATATTCCTCACCTCATTTTTTGAGTAGCATTACTATATTATATCACGAAAAATTTCTGTAGAAAGAGAAAAACTCCCTCTTTAAGGGAGCTTTACTTAAGGATATAGTCGATTAAGCAATCTTGGGAAAGGTATAGTTTCTCGAACATGCTCTACTCCTGAAATCCATGCTACAGTTCGTTCTAATCCTAAACCAAACCCTGAGTGTGGTACACTGCCATATTGTCTTAACTCCAGATACCACTTATAGGCGGGACCTGTAAGATCATGTTCTTCATAACGATTTTGCATTAGCTCTAAGTCGTCAATTCGTTGAGAGCCACCAATAATTTCTCCATATCCTTCTGGAGCAATTAAGTCAGCACATAACACGACGTCCTCACGATTAGGATCAGGCTTCATATAAAAGGCTTTAATTTTTGCAGGGTAATGTGTTATAAATACAGGCTTATCAAAGCTTTCTGCTATGGCCGTTTCATGAGGAGCACCAAAATCTTCCCCCCATTCAATATCTTCAAAACCCTTTTCTTTAAGAAGTTCAATAGCTTCATCATAAGTAATTCGGGGAAAAGGAGCTAGTACATTTTCTAACTTAGTTACATCCCTATCTAAGGTTTTTAATTCAATCGAACAGTTTTTAAGAACAGACTGAACAATATGACTGACATAGTTCTCCTGTACCTTCAGGCTATCCTCATGGTCCATAAAGGCCATTTCAGGCTCAATCATCCAAAATTCAATTAAATGTCTTCTTGTTTTAGATTTCTCTGCACGAAAAGTTGGGCCAAAAGAAAACACCTTTCCAAGTGCCATTGCTGCAGCTTCCATATACAATTGACCACTTTGACTTAAATAAGCGTCCTCATCAAAATATTTGGTGTGGAAAAGCTCGGTTGTACCTTCTGCTGATGCACCAGTTAAAATCGGCGGATCAACTTTTACATAGCCTTGTTCGTTAAAAAATTCATATGTTGCACGAATGATTTCATTTCTTATTTTCATAATAGAGTGCTGTTTTCTTGAACGAAGCCAAAGATGACGGTGGTCCATTAAAAATTCAGTTCCGTGTTCCTTTGGTGTTATTGGATAATCAACCGCTTCATGTATTACCTCTAACCCTTTCACTTGCATTTCAAAACCTAATGGTGAGCGCTCATCTTCTTGTATAGTACCTGTAACATACAGAGATGTCTCTTGTGTTAAGGATTTGGCAAGTTGAAATACCTCTTCCTCTACTTCTGCTTTTACGACCACCCCTTGAATAAATCCAGTTCCATCACGGAGCTGAAGAAAAGCAATTTTTCCACTAGATCTTTTGTTGGCTAACCATGCACCAATGGTTACTTCCTCTCCTACATGTTTATGAACTTCTGCAATTGTTACTTTCACTAGTTTCCCTCCATCAATACGCTTTACTTTGCATGTTTCTCAACAAAACGTTTTATTCTTTTAGCGGCTTCCTCTAATTGGTCAAGTGATGATGCATAGGAAAGACGCACATTATCCTCTGCTCCAAAACCAGAGCCAGGAACTAAGGCAACCTTTTCCTCTTCTAGAAGAGCACTAACCCAATCATCCACAGAATCAAATCCATTGTTTGTTGCAGCCTCTTTCACATTTGGAAATAGATAAAATGCTCCTTGTGGAAGGGCACAATGGATTCCTGGAATTTCATTGATCCATGAATGTAGCTTCTTTAAGCGATCTTCAAAAGCACTCCTCATAACTTCTACTTCTTCTTCTCCACCTTGGTATGCGGCTAAAGCCGCATATTGAGCAATTGAGGTAGGATTAGAGGTAGAGTGGGATGCTAAATCAGTCATCGCCTTAATAATCGTTTCATTTCCCGCTGCGTATCCAATTCTCCATCCAGTCATAGAATGAGATTTAGAATGTCCGTTAATGACAATCGTTTGTTTTTTAAGTTCTTCACTAAGCTGTGCCACAGACACATGACTTGCTCCGTCATAAACTAATTTTTCATAAATTTCATCTGAAACTAATAAGACGTTATGTTTTAAACAAACTTGTCCAATTTCTCTCAATTCATCAGAACTGTAAATCATTCCTGTTGGATTACTTGGAGAATTAAGAATAAGAGCCTTTGTCTTATCGGTTATGGCCTCTTCCACTTGTTCTTTCGTTAACTTAAATTGGTTTTCCTCAAGTGCTTGAATGATGACAGGAACACCACTCGCCAATTTAACTTGCTCTGGATAGCTAACCCAATATGGTGCTGGAACAATTACTTCATCACCGGGGTTCAGTATCACTTGAAACAAGGTATACAACCCGTGTTTAGCTCCGCTTGTTACAATAATTTCCTTTTGAGTATAATTTAATCCTTGATCTTGTTTAAATTTATGAATAATAGCATCTTTCAGTTCAACTATTCCACCTGATGGTGTATATTTTGTTTGGCCTTCATCCATTGCCTTTTTTGCAGCCTGTAAAATATACTCTGGTGTGTTAAAATCAGGCTCGCCTGCTCCTAAGCTAATGACGTCGTGACCCTCTTTTTTTAGCGCTTTTGCCATTGCAGTTATCGCTAACGTACTGGATGGTGTTAACGTTTGAACTCTCTTAGCTAATTCCACTTCTTTGGCCTCCTTTTTTATCTAAATGCCTGGTTGGGTTTTAAACGATACTGTTCATACCTCTCACCGTTATCGAATCGAAAATAATCAAAGACATACCTTTCATGCTCATCTTCATATGTAAGTTCCCAAACAGGTATTTGACTTGTAAATCCCAACTTAATATCGTTTAAAGAACAATCTCTGCATTCTCTGTTCCAATAGTCAAGAACCTCTTCTTGAGATACACCCTCATTTTTATAAACATAGTGTATATCTTCATCATTGTCCTCCATAGGCACAAAAGCAAATAAAGCATTGTTATCCTCATCTACACCGTAAACAGTAACATAATAAAACTTTCCATGAAACCGTTCTGTACTCTCTATTTCTTTTATCGGTGTGCCTTCAAGCGCTTGTTGTTTTGCAAATGCATAATCGTCCTCTTTTTGATCTTGAACATAAAAATAAAAATAACTAAAAAAACCCATTCCCAAAAAAAGAAAAAGTAAAACACTAATGACAATCCCCTTCAGCCTTTTACGTCTGATAGATCGTGAAAACTGCTGTTTTCTCATCTTCATCATCCAATGCTAGACCGAACATTAAATCGCGATCCTTCAACGTGCGATTTAAGACGTCGACAATTTTATATAAATCATTTGTATACTGAATTTTGACTGTTGACAATACCTGTATTTTTGAATCCATTGATAACCTCCTGTTTAATCCCTTCAAATTTATCAAAATTTGTTACCAATATAAATAAGCAATCTTCACAAACTATAATCAAGTAACAACTACTATCCATTTTATTATAACAATAAAGCGATCCATTGAGAGTGTTAAACCCAAAAATCATCATTTCCTGACCCTTGCCTGCGTCCACAGACGCAGGCTTTACATTTATCCCGCATTAAAAGCCACACTTCCAAGTCTTAAGTGAAACGAAAAGATAGGTGAGGGATAAACTCCCATAAAAATAAAATATTAAATTTCCATCTTTATTGGTGAAGCTTGCTTCATGGTTGGTTGCCCGTAAATATCCGATTGGTTCAAGGGCCTTTAGGTCAAGCCCTTTGGTGCTAACAATCAGTGGGGGACGCCACTGACTGAAGTTCCCCTTTATTTTCCCGAAATTGTGTAGTCATCAAAAGTTAATTCGACAGTCAAGTCACCAATCTGTTCTAAATCGTACAAATCAATCCATAGTTCATGTAGTTTTTCGATAAGAGCATCATGTTTAACTCTATCCGCTTTATTATAAAGAATGGCCATATGAGGATCGATAAAATTCAACATATCACTACTTGGTATATCAATTTCTCCATATCCTGGTATCTTGATGATTTCAGCTTTTACCGGATAATTTTTTATAAATTCTTTTTCGAAGGAAGCATCATTATAAGTTAAATAAAGAAGGCTCGTATTACCAAAAACAATATACAAATTCATACTAGTTCCCACATCTGACGGTAAAAACCGTATAAAAAATCCGGGGGCATATTCTATAAGATCTTGTGCATTAACTATTTGAATCTTATCCTCAAAATTGGAAAGCTCCTCACATTGAGCGCCGACACTTCCAAAAATATTGATATTCATTATGTCCCATTCTTTTAATGCGCGAGAAATATTGCCGCATGTTTGCTTTGTTTGTTTGGAGAGGATTAATGTATCTATCTTTTCAACACCTTTATTTTGAATAGATGTTTTAAGCTTCTTCCAGGAGGAATCAGATCCTGTATTAAGTAAAATAGTTTTCCCTTCGTTTGTCTTTATTAATGTTGCTTCACCATCGTCCAAAGCAAAAAAAGTGATTTCTATTTTATTTTCAATGAATGGTTCTGCAAGTACATAAGAAGAAAATATACAAAGCTCCAACATTATTGTAATTATTGTAATAAAAAAACGCTTTTTCAAATTACTCAGCTCCCCAGAAAGTAATGATACATATGCATTTAGGTTTTGCAGAAAAGGAGGATCCTATCAAAACCATTTGGATGCTTTTTCAATAACTTTCCGAGTTTCATCTACTGTAACGGGAACTTTGGGTAAGGATTCTAAAAAATATTTTCCATATTGCTTTTGTACGATTCTTTGGTCACATACAAATACTATTCCCCTATCAGTACTTGACCTAATGAGCCGTCCAAAACCTTGCTTAAACCGTATTACTGCTTGAGGTAATGCTAAATTCATAAATGGATTTTTCCCCTGCTTTTTTATATCCTCAGCTTTTGCAGCATATACCGGATGTGTTGGTGGCATAAACGGGAGGCGAACAATCACTAAACAACTTAGATCTTCTCCTGGAATGTCAACTCCCTCCCAAAAAGAACTAGTGCCCATTAATATTGCTTTGTCAAAAGCCTGAAAATTTTTCTTTAAACGAGAACGACTTCCACTCGTTATCCCTTGTCCGATGACCATATATGAGTCATCATCCATCATTTCCTTTATAATGTAATAGGATTTCCTTAACATATCATAAGAGGTAAAAAGAACAAGCATTTTTCCATCTGTGATCTTGGCTAAAGATAATATAGCTTCACATGTGGCATCAATAAACTCATGTTCATCACCGTTGGAAATAATTGGAAAGTCATTAGGTATAAGAAGCTTGACTTGTTGCTCATAACGATATGGAGATGACAGAATCTCCTCATGTACAGTATTTGGAAGTCCCAATCTATCCTTTGTGTATTGAAAAGAGCCTTTCATGGTAAGAGTTGCGCTTGTAAGAATAACACTATTTTTCTTTTCAAAAAAAGAAGAATATAATTTTGCTCCGATATGAATGGGTTCTTGATATAAAAACACTGCATTTTTGGCACCCGATCCTTGGACCTCCATCCATTTCACTTCTCCTGAGCGATCCACAAGTAATAACTCCTCTAAAGAATCAATCATTTGTTGAAATTGTTCTAAGGAATAGTCGATCTGATCTAATAGGTCCCTTGAATCAGTTCCTTTTTCTTTCAACTGTTGAGTATACTGATAAATTTGGTGAACAAATTCTCTTATTAAGAAAATTAGTCGATTCGCCATTTCCTTAATTGCTAACCAATATTCACTCTCGTTTACTTTATATTCAACCTGAATTCTTCCTACATCATTAAAACTACTCTGATGCTTAGTCAATTCCTTACTGTAATATGAAAGATAAGAAAATAATTGATCAGCATCAAATCTAATTTCTTCCAGTATCGTTTCAATTCCATTTTTCACTTGATTCGAAAAATTTTCAACTATTCCCTTACCGTCTTTATCCATTATGCGATTTAAGGCATATTGAATAGAAAAGTAATCTAAAGTAATTCCAAAATGTTTCGAAGCTACATTTTCTAAATGATGTGCTTCATCTATAATAGCTAGATCATAAGAAGGGAGTAATGTATAGTCATTTCTGATATCTGTACACAGTAATGCATGATTCGTAATCACGATTTGAGACCTTTGGGCAGCTCTTCTAGCCCGCTGATAAAAACTTCGTGAAAACCAGGAAGACTTCGGATCAACGACGCCTTCAGCTTCCGCGGAAATTTTCTTCCAAAAAATAAGTCCACTTGATGGAAGCTGCAGCTCGTCAATATCCCCTGTCAGCGTTTCAGTTAGCCAAATTAAAATCATAGCTTTGGTTAATGCAATATCATAATTTGACTCTATATCTTGATTCAATTCTTGCTCAAATCTTGACAAGCTTAAATAGTGTTGTTTCCCTTTTAACAACGTAATTTCAAAAGGGAATGGTAGTAATCTCTTTAAAAGTGGGATTTCTTTTTCTAAAAGCTGAGATTGTAATTGAATTGTGTGTGTACTAACCATTACTCTTTCTCCGGTTTGTAAAGAATAAAATATAGCCGGTAGCAAATAGGCTAGTGACTTTCCTGTTCCGGTTTCAGCTTCGATTAACGAATGTTTTTTATTGGAGAATGCATCATAGATGGTTTTTGCCATTTTTGTTTGGCTTGGTCTTTCTTCATAACCTTCCATCACCTCATGAATCCACCCATTTTCTCCTAACAACTTTGTAAGAAAAGTATCAAAGTTCATAAAAGGATTATGGGAAACTCCTTCTATCGGTTTTTGTTTTTTAATAGCAAACCCCCGATAATAATCAAATTCTTCCGTTTGATTCCATTCATACTTTTTTTGATCTAGAATAGGAGATAAAATCTCCTCCCAATTACTTTTCAGAAACTTATGTAAAGAATGTAAGCGGTCAAGAGTTTCATAAGGAAGGGCGTATAGCTTATCTAGTATCTTTATAGTTAGTTTTGCAGTCACCAATGCATCTGATAAGGCCCTATGTGGGTTTTCATGTTGTATATCTAGAAAAGATGCCAGTTGTGACAATTTATAACTAGGTGCGGTTGGAAATAACACTCTTGAAAATTCAACAGTATCAAAATATTTATTTTGGATAGAACCATATCCATACCTCTTTAAGCCATGATTAATAAAGCCAAGATCAAACTGAACATGGTGTGCCACAAAATAAGAGTTTTCTAACCTACTCAATATTTCGGGAATAACTTCCTCAAAGGAAGGTGCATCCTTTACTTCATCTTGTGTTATCCCTGTTAAGTTTGTTATAAACGGTGGGATTTGTTGGCTTGGTAAAACTAAAGTGTGATATTGGTCTGTAATCCTTCCATTCTCAATGGTAACCATACCAATTTCAATAATTTCATCCCCTTTTTCAAGGCGATTTCCAGTTGTCTCAACATCTATTACTACAAATTTTTCCATAGTTTCACCTAATTTCAAAAGAAAAGTGCAAGCGTCCTTTGAAACAAGAAAAGCACTTGTTTCTGTGAAGTAGCTCTATGTAGCCTTCCTTTGTTCGATAACTCGGGCAAAAACTTCAAAGATTACTCGATGATGCTTTTTCGCTGGAGCTAGTAAATTTTATACTTCCTTTTAAAAAAGCCCCCAATATTC
>JAWJLM010000048.1 GCA_040191315.1 Bacillaceae bacterium S4-13-56
TAAATTTTATACTTCCTTTTAAAAAAGCCCCCAATATTCATTGGGAGCTACATAACGGTTAATGGTGGTTCTTTTTCAATCAATTTTTCAATTTGATTGTTTTCACCCATAATGGCTACCTTCGGATGATGGGTTTTTAATTCTTCATCAGAAACTAAAGCATAGGATATAATAATGACAATATCCCCTTTTTGAACAAGTCTTGCGGCAGCACCATTTAAACAAATGACCCCACTGTGTCTTTCACCGGGAATAACATATGTTTCTAGTCTTGCCCCATTATTATTATTCACAATTTGTACCTTTTCATTGGGCAAAATGCCTACCTGCTCAAGAATGTACTCATCAATCGTAACACTTCCAACATAATTTAGATTTGCTTCCGTTACCTGTGCACGATGGATCTTTGCATTCATCATGTTGCGAAACATGTCTAATCCCCCTGTATTAAAACTCTGTAACTAGTTCTCCCTCTGAATTGAGAATTATATTGTCGATGAGACGCGCTTTCTCAAAATGAACAGCGATAGCAATAATCATATTGCCATCTGAAAAATTATAAGCTTCTAGCTCAGGATATGTCAATAAATCAACATAATCTATTTTACCATGAGTATTTGATTCGATAAAGTCCACAATCCTTTGAATAATAGAATTTCGATTACGTTCCCCTTTTTGAATCATTTCCTGTGCTTTCAATAAGGATTGATATAAATAAGGTGCTTCCTTTCTTTCCAATGGAGATAAATATACATTCCGCGAGCTTTTGGCCAGCCCATCAGCTTCCCTTACTGTAGGTACTCCAACTAGTTCAAGGGGGAAATTATAATCATCAAGGAGAGCTTTTACTACCGCAACTTGTTGAGCGTCTTTCATCCCAAAATAAACTTTATCAGGTATTACCAAGTGAAAAAGCTTAGCTAATACAGTGACTACCCCGTCAAAATGTCCGGGTCGGCTTTTTCCACATAATACATTTGTTCTTTTGTTCACTGTCATAGAAATGGACAGTGGTCTTGGATACATAACATCTATATTTGGGGTATAAACGATATCCACCTGCTCTTTTTGGGAAATTTGTAAATCGCCCTCTTCATCTCTTGGATATCGGTCAAAATCTTCTTCTGGTCCAAACTGAAGTGGATTAACAAAGATACTCAATACAACAAGATCATTTTCTAGTCTTGCCCGCTTCAACAAGGATTGATGTCCTTCATGAAGAAACCCCATAGTCGGAACAAACCCAATTGTTTTCCCCTGTTTTTTTTTCTCTTTCATATATTGTTGTAATTCATTAGGGTTTTTAATTTGAATCATTTACTATTTTCCTCCGTGCTTAGGCAAATTGGATGGGTCCATGGTAAAAGAATGTTCTCCACTAGGGAACGTACCATTTTTCACTTCGTTTACATAAGTAGAAATGGCTGAAGAAAATAATTGTCCTCCATCCACATAAGGTTTTACAAATTTAGGTAATCTTTTTACCCCATATGTTAATATGTCATGATAGACAAGTACTTGTCCATCACAATGAATACCAGCTCCAATCCCTATGGTTGGAATGGATAGTTCATTTTGAATAAGTTGAGACAATTCCTTAGGTACACACTCCAATACAAGTGCAATAGCCCCTGCTTCTTCCACAGATTTTGCATCATTAATTAATTGTTTAGCTTGCTCCTTACTCTTTCCTTGCACTCGATAACCACCCAATACATTAACTGATTGAGGGGTTAAACCGATATGTCCAACAATTGGTATCCCAGCATTAGTTAGTTTTGAGATGATCGGTAAGACTTCACCAGCACCCTCCAGTTTTAATGATTGTGCTTGTGTCGATTGATAGATCTTCATACCGTTCGTTAGAGCTTGTTCCATAGATATATGGTAAGACATGAATGGCATGTCCACCACAACAAATGTGTTAGGTGCTCCTCTTACGACAGCTTTTCCGTGGTGGATCATATCTTCAACGGTTACAGGAATTGTGGAATCGTATCCCAAGACTACCATTCCCAAGGAGTCTCCAACCAGGATCATATCCACCTCAGCTTCTTCTGCCATCTTTGCAGAAGGAAAGTCATAGGCTGTTATCATGGTGATTCTTTCCTTGTTTTCTTTCATTTTTTTGAAATCGATTCTTGACTTCATTTTTGTTCCTCCTTTTCCCATCGAATTTGAGCAGAGTAAAATGTTCGTAATTTCAATCGATCATCTAATACTACTAATCCTCCATTCTCATCAATTCCTACCAGTTTTCCTTCGATTTGAGTTCTACCGCTCTCAATAATGGCCAATTCACCTAAACGATAACCTGATTGCTCCCATTTATTTTTAAATTGCTTAAAACCGAATTCAATATAGGTCTGAAAGGCTTCTTCAAATTTTCCAAAGAAACTTTGGATGATAGACACCCTACTCAAAGGTTGGCCACTCTCTTGTTTAAGCGAAGATGCAATATCTTTTATTTCCTCTGGAAAATCTGTTTGATTGACATTGATTCCAATACCTAAAATAACATATTGAATCTGATCTTGTTCTGCTTGCAATTCTGTTAAGATACCAGCAATTTTCTTTCCATTTATCATGATATCATTGGGCCATTTTATCCTTGGATCAAGGGTAGTAAACTCTCTAATGACTTCAACTAGGACGGTAGCTGTCATTAACGTTAACTGCGGTGCCCGAAAAGGCTCTATGGATGGACGAAGAACTAGACTCATCCAGATCCCATTTTCTGAAGAGGAATGCCATGGCCGATTTAACCTCCCGCGCCCTGAAGTTTGTTCGTCTGCAATGACTACCGTTCCATGTGGCGCTCCCTCTTGAGCCATAGTGTGAGCAATACTTTGAGTAGAAGACACTGACTCAAAATGATGTATTTCCTGTCCAAGCCATTCTGTTTTCAAGCCCCATTGTAAGGTGTTACTACTGACCTTATTGGGAAATCTCTGAATTCTATATCCTTTTCGTGAAACAGCTTCTATTTCGTATCCATCTCTTTTGAGCTCATTCATATGCTTCCAAATGGCTGTACGACTAATCCCTATTTTTTCAGAAAGCTCTTGCCCAGAATAAAATTGATTTGGATCCTTGGAAAGTAACTCTATTAACTGCTTTCGTGTAGTTTCCATTTCCGAATCCAGTCCTTTATTTCAGATTTTTGATTAGGTACTTTCCCAAGAACAATTTGACTTTCAATTTTCTTTAATAATTGTTCTATCCAAGGACCAGGAGATTGAGTAGGAAACAAACTCAAAAGGTCGTTTCCATTTATGGATAATTCTTTTCTAGATTTTATCGGAAGATTTTGATATGCCACCTTTACCTTTTCCATTTGCGGCGATGATTTAATTCTAGAAAGTAAATTTCCGAAAATTTCTACCTCTTGAGGATTCAACTCATAAATGCAAAGTTCTATTGGCTGACCTGAATCATATAGTTTTAACCTATTTATTTGGTTTTGTGCCATTTGTTTCGCCTCTTTTGATAACTTCCATTTTTTCATCCATAAGTTAGGTGTGACATTAGGTATTTCATAACCTATAAAAGCTATAAATTCAGTAACACCAGCTTTAAAAGGATATGTACCTTTTCGTTTAAGTGTTTGAAGAATTTGCTCATCATCCTGAAACAAGGGCAGTTCCTGATTCAAGCCTAGTGTACCAAACAGTTCAATCCCTTTTTTTACATTTGACTGAATTAACAGCTTTCCAAATTCCATAGTAATTCTCTCTACGGCAATGTTATTTAAAAGAGGTTTTAGTTTTAGAATAGCTTTTGCCGCCTCCTCATCTAATGAAAAGCCTAATTGAGATACAAACCGTACAGCACGCATCATCCTAAGAGGATCCTCTTCAAAACGTTCAATAGGATTCCCAACAGTTTTAATGACACCCTTTTGTAAATCTCCTTGCCCATTAAAAGGATCTATTATTTTTGAATTTTCATCCATTGCCATTGCATTGATAGTAAAATCTCTTCTGGCCAAGTCTTTTGAAATATCCTGAACAAACAAGACACTTGATGGATGACGATAATCTTCATATTTTCCTTCCATGCGAAAAGTAGTTACTTCATATTTGTTATCCTCAAGAAGAACTAGTACTGTCCCATGCTCAATTCCAATAGGGACAACATTCTCAAACAATTTTGTTACTATCTCTGGAGATGCCGAAGTAGCGATATCAACATCAGAAATCGGTTTATCTAGTAATAAATCTCTTACTGCTCCTCCAACAAAATAGGATTCAAATCCTGCCTCTTTCAGTTTTTGTAAAATAGGTAATGCCGATTTAAAGACTTGATCCATAACATTCTTCCTTTAATGTTTCAGTAGCTAATACTTCTTGGTAAATTCTCTCATATTGATCCACGATATGTTTAGATTTGAAAAAGTTCTGGACTCGAGCTAATCCATTTTCCGAAAAAGTGTTCCACAAAGAAGGACTTGTTAGTATGTCTAATGATTTTTTTGCAATATCTTCTATATCTCCTGGTTCACAAATAAAACCAGTCTGCCCATCGACAATTACTTCTGGGATACCACCAATATTAGTACCTATACATGGCACACCACATGCCATTGCTTCTAATAACACTAACCCGAAAGATTCTTTTTCGGATAATAGTAGTTTTAAATCAGAAATTGATAATAGTTCAGAAATATTTTCTTGTTTTCCTAAGAGTAAGATTTTGTCCTCAAGATTTAATTCTTTAATGAGCTTTACAATCGAATAGTATTCAGGCCCATCTCCTACTAAGAAGAGCTTTGCAGGAATCTTTTCTTGAATCATTGAAAAAGTATAAACTACATCCTGTACTCGTTTAACTTTTCTAAAATTTGATACGTGTATGACAACTTTTTCATCATCAGATATTCCAAACTGCCCTTTAAGTTGTTTAACTTCTTCCTTTTTATGGTATTCTCTTTCATCAACAAAATTATAAACGACTTCTATATCTTTTGAGATTGAAAGAAAGTCCTTCGTTTGCGAAACAAGGGAGTGTGAAACAGCTGTCACTCGATCTGATTGATTTATACCGAACTCAATCATTCCGCTAAATCCGGGATCAGTCCCAAGTATCGTTATGTCAGTTCCATGCAAAGTAGTAATGATTTTAACATCTCTTTTAACCATTTGCTTAGCTAAGATTGCACATATCGCGTGAGGCATTGCGTAGTGGGCATGTAAGATATCTAAATGTTCTTCCTCAATAACTTCTGCCATTTTATTCGCCAAGGCTAAATCGTAAGGAGGATACTGAAAAACAGGATAATGGCTGACATCTACCTCATGAAAAAAAATGTTAGGATAAACCTTTTGCAACCTAAAAGGAACGTGTGAAGTTATAAAATGTATTTCATGTCCTTTCTCAGCTAACATTTTTCCGAGTTCTGTTGCAATAACACCAGACCCCCCTACAGAAGGATAACAAGTAATCCCAATCTTTAACTTCATTGCATTCACCAAATCCCTTTACTCTTTTTTTCTATCGCGAATAACTTTTCTCCAATCTAAATCTCCTCGTTCTAACCCGTGAATAATGATTTCTGCAGCCCCCATATTCGTTGCAAGTGGAATTTGGTATACATCACACAAACGCATTAAAGCACTAACATCTGGTTCATGTGGTTGAGCGGTAAGTGGGTCTCTGAAAAATATAACCATGTCCATCTCATTATCAGCAATTTTGCCACCTATTTGTTGATCTCCCCCGAGTGGGCCCGATTGAAACCTATGAATTTTCAATTGTGTTTCTTCCATTATTCTCTTTCCTGTTGTGCCGGTAGCGTACAGGTTATGCTTTTCAAAGATGGACTCGTAGGCTATGACAAATTGAATGAGTTCATCTTTCTTTTTATCATGTGCAATTAATGCAATATGCATGATTATCTCTCCCTTAATCTAATAAGTACTCTAAACCATATACTAGAACATCTAGCTTCATTACTTTTTCAACAGAAAGCTTAACACCCGTCATGAAAGAGGCACGATCGTATGAATCATGTCTTATTTTTAAAGTTTGACCTAATCCACCGAATATCACTTCTTGATGTGCAACAAGACCAGGTAAACGGACACTATGAATTTTCATTCCTTCTACATCAGCACCACGTGCCCCTATTAACGTTTCTTTTTCATTTATATGTCCCTGAGTTTTTTTATCCCTTACCTCTTGAATAAGCTCAGCTGTTTTAATGGCAGTGCCAGATGGGGCATCTAGCTTTTGATCATGATGCTGCTCAATAATCTCTACATCAGGAAAGTACTTAGCTGCCCATTTTGCGAATTGCATCATGAGAACTGCTCCAATAGCAAAGTTAGGTGCAATAATTGCACCAAGCTCCTTAGAGGAAGCTAAATCGCTGATCTCATCTAACTGTTCTTGTGTAAATCCAGTAGTACCTACGACGGGGCGAACATTATTTTCTAATGCAATTTTTGTATGACGATATCCCGCTTCTGGAGAAGTTAAATCAATAAGGACATCAGGCTTTGTCACTTGCAATCCTTCTTCAATATCTTCATAAATTAATGCATCAAATGGAGGAAGACCTTCTATGTCCTTTACCAGCTTACCACCATTTCTTCGGTCAATGACACCAACAAGTTCGAAAAGTTCTTCTTTATGTATCATTTTTAAAGCCTCTGATCCCATTTTTCCACGTGGCCCAGCAACTATAACTTTGATTTTATCCATGCTTTATTCCTCCTTCTTTGTCCATCGATCTTTATCTCTTGTTTCAATTTTTTCCATACTTCTCGTAAAGGCGTCCTCTAGGCTAATATTCAACGAATTAGCAAAACATATCAGTACAAAGAGAGTATCCCCTAATTCTTCCTCCATAGATTTCTCCTTTTCCGTGGACTTTTTAGGTTTCTCCCCATAAAAATGATTGACTTCCCTAGCCAATTCCCCTACTTCCTCAGTTATTCTAGCCACCATGGAAAGAGGGGAAAAATATCCTTCCTTAAATTGAGAAATGTATTGGTCGACTCTTTTTTGCATTTGTTCTGTTGTTAAACTTGGTTGTTCCATATTGTAACCACCTTATATAACTTCTCTTTATCCTTTCATGTTAGCTAAAGAACTAAGATTTGACAAATTTTTTTACTTTTTGTTCCCGTAAAGGCAATTGCTCTCTATCCTTCCATTGTCTATAATGAAGGGGGTACAAAGTAAAGGGGGGCTAAAAGTTGTTTTTTAAAGGAGTACAGATAAAAAATATACTGGTCATATTATTAGGATCAGCTATTTTTTCTTTTGGCTTGGTCCATTTCAATATGGAGAATGAGTTAGGAGAAGGGGGATTTTCGGGCATCACCCTTCTACTTTACTTTTTGCTTGGTTGGGATCCTGGAATTACAAACATTTTGTTAAATATCCCTGTATTTTTTATCGGATGGAAAATGTTGGGTCGAACAACATTTATCTATACGGTTATTGGAACCTTTGCGGTTTCGATTTTTTTATGGGTCTTCCAAAATGATTCCTTACATATCACATTAACGGATGATCTAACTCTCGCAGCATTATTTGCAGGCGTATTTGTCGGAATTGGTCTTGGGCTGATTTTTCGTGTGGGTGGTACAACCGGTGGAGTGGACATCATAGCAAGACTCGTTCACAAATATGTAGGCTGGAGTATGGGAAGAACCATGTTTCTATTTGACGCTATAGTCATTGTAGCCTCGATTATTTTATACTTGAGTTACGTTCAAGGGATGTACACCTTGGTCGCAGTTTTTATTGGGGCAAGGGTCATCGACTTCATACAAGAAGGTGCTTATTCAGCAAGAGGAGCTATGATCATATCTGAGAAAAGCGACCTCATTTCTAGAAAAATCATGAAAGAAATGGATCGAGGGGTCACTGTTCTAGCAGGAAGAGGTAGCTACACTGGGACTCAGCGAGATGTTTTATATTGTGTAGTAGGAAGGAATGAAATTGTAAGACTGAAAGGAATCATTAACTCCATTGACCCCCATGCGTTTGTTGCCGTTACCTCGGTTCATGATGTATTAGGGGAAGGATTTACGTTAGATGAAAACAAAAAACCATTACGAGAACAATAGAAAAACTCGGCTTATCGTTAAAGGAATTCTTGAAAGCGTATATCGAGTAGGAGGATAATCATTAGTTGATTATCCGAC
>JAWJLM010000049.1 GCA_040191315.1 Bacillaceae bacterium S4-13-56
CGTGCCATTAGTGGATAAACAGTACCAGATCCATCAATGATCACTGTGCCTTCAAGATTTTCTTCTGAATCATCCACATTGTTTTCCGCTGAGCCTTCATTATTACTTTGATTTTCTTCTGATCCATTATTGCTTTCGTTTTCCCCTTGTGCGTTTTCAGTATCCTGACCACACGCTACTGTAAACATCGCTAGAGCAGTTAAAACCAAAATTAGACCTAATTTCTTAAATTGACTCATTTGTAAAAATCCTCCCGAAATTTGTAATTTAATTGAGGCCAACTAACAGCATCAATTATTCGTCCTTGAACAATTCCTATAGTAAAGGTTGAATATTAATCCCAACTAAACGAAGTGTAAAGGTTTTGTAAATTAATACTTTTTTTATTAACAAATTGTAAAAGAAGTAGTTTCATAGGTAATAAAGTGAAACTTCAATCAGTGGCCGGTCTCCCACTGATTGTTAGCACCCAATGTATGGACTTAAAAGGCCCTGGACATTTACAGGCAGCCATCCATGAAGCAAGCTTCAGCAACAAGGGTGAAAAAGTTAATGTTTTATTTTCATGGGCGTTTATCCCTACCTACTCTTCACGTTTTACTCAAGATTTGAGGTAGGGTATTGCTACCCGTTCATGCGGAATAAAGTTTTATGTATTATTGTGGCGATACAAGTGTTTCTACCTTTCTTTCTAAATCATGACTGACTGTTAATATTTCTTCTCCTACTGTATAAACAGAATTCATTTTTTCATGATGATTCCTTGAAGCCTCCTGCATTTGCTCAGCACTAGCTAACGTTTCTTGTGAAATGGATGAAAAACTTTCAGAAACGTTCTCCATTTGCGTCATGGATTGATCTAAATTTTTCAGAAAATCACGCATATAAGTTAGCCGTGTATTCATTTGTTCAATTCCGTTTAGTAGTGTGTCAAAGTTGTTTCTGGCGTCATTTGCTACTCCAACCTGTAGTTTCATCTTTCGAAGCATTTCATCAAATTCAGAGGAAGCATTAAATGAGATATCTTCCATTTTTTTTATCGATTGAGATATATCCTCAGTTGCCCTAGTTGATTGATCAGCTAGTTTCCTAATTTCATTAGCTACCACCGTAAAGCCTTTCCCTGCCTCTCCAGCTCTTGCTGCCTCAATAGTTGCATTCAAGGCAAGTAATTTTGTCTGCTCTGCAATTGCTTTTATGGTTAAAACTACTTTAACAATAGACTGCGAGTGATCTTTAACTCCATGGATTGTATTTGTCATTCCCATAAAATCTTTTTCAAAATCACTAAACACATTTATCATATTTTTTAGACTGATGTCACCTTTTTCAGCAGACTTATTCATTTCTATGGAGGTTTCATATATTTCCTTCATATGAATAAGAACGGATTGAGTTTGTTTTTTTACATTTTGGAAGGTTACCATATTAGAAGTAGAACTTGATGCAGTTTGTTCTGCACCCAATTTAACAACACCGATCGATTCTAATAATTGTTGATTATGCTCTTGTGCCTGCAAGGATGAATCCCGTAATAGATTGCCTTGTCTTGTTAATTCTCCTGAGGAATGATGAATTTCATTTATTATGACATTCATTTGATCTAACATTTGATTGAAGCTGTCTACTAAGTATCTAACCTCTGGCAATGAGCTTCTTATATTTATTGGTTTACTAATTTTTCCGTCTCTCGCCTCTATCATAGAATTCCTTAATTTTATCAGCGGATTAGTTAAGCTTCTCACAATTAGAATGATGATAACTGTTGATCCAATAAGACTAAGAAGTGTAGTGATTAATAAGAAGTTTTTAATCTCGTAAATGGAACCCATATAGGTTTCAGTTGGAATAGCCACAATATACTTTGCCTGAATATGAGGTATATATTCATACACGATTGTATAATCCTCTTGATTAACTTCCGTATGTAGTAGACCTGAATAATCACGATTCATTTCTTTTACAATATCTTTTGGAATTTCAAACTCTGAATCATCACTTACTTTGTAAGGAAATACATTAGATTCTTTTAAATAGAAGAAATCAGCCTTAATCCCTGAAGCTACTAGGGAATGTCTCATTTTTTGAACCTCTTGCTCAAAACTTCTATTAAATTCACTCTGATTACCTACAGACATAATGGATAGATTTTGCGCTGCCTGGGAGATAATTTCAACTTCTCGCTCAAGACGAAACTCGATTAAATTCATAGTAGCCTCTTTTGCCTTGGTATAAGAGATATACCCTACCGAGCTAATAGTAACTAATAATAAACTTAATACTAAAATCAATAACCTTCCTTGAAGTCCAAGCTTTAATAATGGATTACGCATTACCGCTGGCTCTGGATGTCTATGAGACTTCCGTATAAAATTTTCTGTTTGCTTTTTAAATTTGGCTAATATTCCTGCCATAACTCCACCTCATTTCAAATAGATTGTGGCAGATTAGTATTAAGACTATGTAAATTTAATTTTAATTTACAGTAAACAGCTAGACTTTAAGTGGATAAACTTTATCCCGCATGAACGGGAAGTAATACCCCCACCTCAAATCTTAAGGAAAATGAGAAAAGTAGGTGGACAATCAATTCGTTTTCAAATTTAAGAATTATTTAAGAATCGGTTTCGTAGGAGTTCATAATTGTCCACTACCATTAAAACTAATCAGAATAGGAGCTTTTGGAGGTGTGTTTTTTGTATTCGAATGTATTAATGGTTCATCAATTATTTGCCCTTGTGTTTATTTTGCTAGCCTTGTTGCCCATTGTCACTCTTATTAGAAAAAAAACTAAGTCAGAGATAAAGTACGTAAGGTTTTGGAGAGGGCTGATCATGGCAGCTAATATCAGTCTCCTTGTTGCTCTCATCACTGGATACCTTCTTTTTCCAGAGCTTACTTCGTGGAAAACTTGGTTAGCCGTTCTCCTGGTAGTGGCACTTGGTGGTCATTTAGGAATCATCGCAAAATCATTGAAACAGTATAAAACCGCAACTGACCTATCATCAAAACAAAAACATTTAGGGAAAATCACTTATCTAGGTTTTGCCTATATCATCGTTCTCATAGGAATTCTTGGTATGATGAGCCAATGGTATGCCCTATAAGAAAACAAGGAGGAAACACAATGAAGAGAAAAGTAATTATAATAATCACTCTACTTTCCATAGGCATTATAGGATTCGGAGGATATACCATCTTTGCTGATTCCGCTGGGTACGAAGCGTATAAAGAGGCTTTAAAGAAGACTCATACTGTGAAGAATGCATCAACAACAGTTGTTATGGAGGTCGTGGATAATGGCGAAGTTCTAAATAAGACCAATCTTTCAGTAAAATATGACCTAGAAGAAAAGCTAATGGAAGGACGAATAGATATACAATCTCCTCAACAGCAGCATGGCTTTCACTCGAACTATCAAGATGGTAAGTTCATTGTAAAACGTGAAAGTGATGAAGAAGCTTATTATCTAACAGAATTCGAAAGGCAAAGGAAGGATTCAGAAGAAGGAGAAAAATTCCATAATCCTGAGATGCTAAAGCTCGGGGAAATGTTTGTGGATGCCTTAATGCAACCGGTACAAAGTGAATTCAATATGATCGATAATAGAATTTCGATCGATATGAAAAAAGAAGAAATTCCTAAAGTACTTCAAGTACTAGGTTCCCAAATGATTAAAATGGGCGTTAAGCAGCATTCAGATATAGTATTAACTACGGAAGAATATCCTTTCT
Source organism: Bacillaceae bacterium S4-13-56 (assembly GCA_040191315.1). Lineage (NCBI taxonomy): Bacteria > Bacillati > Bacillota > Bacilli > Caryophanales > Bacillaceae > Bacillaceae bacterium S4-13-56. The sequence continues at coordinate 3,735 of JAWJLM010000049.1, forward strand.
TAGCAGAAACCTATTCATTCACTATGCCTCCCCTTGAGGAAGATATCTCCATCGAAAGCGTTTTAGTGGATGTCAAACTGTCAGAAGAAGGTTTAATGGAAGAACAAAACTCCGTGTTTATTGTCAATGGACTTGCACAAGATGGAAAATTTCATGAGTTACAAATCAAAATGGCTATCACCATTTATGATATCGACTCTACTACCATACAGAATATATCATTAGAGAATCAGAACTTAGAACAATTTGAAATGAAACATGTTCATGATTTCCATTAGGAAAGAATAAGGGCCCCGTATGGGAGCCCTTTTACATTTCTATTTATTTTCCATTGATTTTCAACAAAAAATCGACGTTCTCTTTTTTTTTTACTTAAAACCTAAGAAATAAGCTACATTAAAGAAGCTAACGTACCTCTAGGGAACTAATTGTAACTCTCATGATCTCCTCTGCAGAAAGGGTGCTTAAAAAAAATGTCCATTCAAAAAAGGTTAATGATCTCCTTAGGCGCTATGATTATTATTCCTATTATTCTGTTTAGTTTTATTCTCTTCCTCTTATTTTTTGTTTTAACAGGAGAGGAAGGCTCAATCAATTCAACTAGCTCCATAGAAAGACTTGAAGTAAGGGATGAGTTATTCGGAGAATTAAAACTAAGGACCTATTCTTATTCCGAGCCTTTATTAGATGTTTCATACTTAAAAGAAATGGATGAACGTCTAAACAACTGGGATTATGGCCTAGTCATTCGTATGAACGAAGATATTTATTTTCATTCTGAATCCTATCAAGATCTTTCAAAATCAAGTGTTCTTCCCGAATTTGGCGCATTTGTGAATCAAACGCATGATAGCATTGAAGTCAATCAAACCTCATACAAACTCAGACAACACGATTTTTATCTGGCAGATGGACAATTGGGTAGTATTTTTATTGCGGAAAAAGTTAGCTCCATAGAAGAAATAGCAACAAATTATTGGCCACTTATCATAATTTTACTAATCTTAGTTTTGGTAGCAACGAATGGTCTTCTATCTTATTTTGTTTCAAAGAGTCTCATATCTCCTATCCAATTGCTCCAAAAATCTTCTCGTAAAATAAGGGAAGGTCAATTGGATTTCGAACTAACTAGTAATCGAAAAGATGAAATTGGGGAACTAATAGAAGACTTTGAAGAAATGAGGAGAAAATTAAAGGAATCCATTGACTTACAATTACAGTATGAAAACAATCGAAAAATACTACTTTCCAATATCTCTCATGATTTGAAAACACCAATCACGTCCATCAAGGGGTACGTGGAGGGAATTAGAGAAGGAATAGCCAATACAGAAGAAAAAAAGTCTAAATATTTGGAAACCATTTACAAAAGAGCAAATGAAATCGATTCTATGATTGATGAGTTATTCCTATTTTCCACTTTAGACTTAAAACAAATTCCTTTTAGAATGCAACCTCTAAATTTATTAAGTTATCTTAAAGAGCTAGTGGAGGAAGTATCAACTGATCTAGAAAATAAAAACATAGATATTCAATTAACTAATAAGGAATCTGAAGACCTCTTTGTTTTCGCTGATCATGAGAAAATAAATCGTGTCATTCAAAATATCCTCCAAAACAGCACAAAATATATGGATAAGCCTAAAGGGAAAATTCAAATTGTTCTAGAGAAACACCAAGCAGAGGCACAGATAACCATTATGGACAATGGTCAAGGAATTCCACAGGAATCACTTCCTAATATTTTTGATACGTTTTACCGTGCCGATTCCTCTCGAAATAATAAAACAGGTGGCACAGGCCTGGGATTAGCCATTTCCAAACAAATCATAGAAGCGCACCAAGGCGAAATCTCTGCAAAAAGCATTCTAGGTGAGGGTACAAAAATTATGATAAGAATTCCATTAATGAATTGATGGGTGATATAAGATGAAAAAAATATTGATTATTGAAGATCATATAGATATTGCAGAGTTACAGCGTGACTACTTGGAGGCTGAAGGATATTTGGTAGATTTGGAGGATGACGGAAACAAGGGGTTAGAAAAGGCTCTTCACCAATCCTATGACTTACTCATTTTAGATATTATGCTTCCAGGACAAAGTGGGTTTGATATCTGTCGACAGTTACGTAAAGAAAAGGACTTACCTATTTTAATGATTTCAGCTAAAAAGGAAGATGTTGATAAAATCCGTGGACTTGGTCTAGGAGCTGATGATTATATGGTAAAGCCCTTTAGCCCTAGTGAGATGGTGGCTCGCGTGAAAGCCCATCTATCTCGATATGAAAGATTAGTAGGGAAAAATTCCCCAAGAAGTAACGAGGTTAAGATCGGGTCCCTCAAAATCGATCTTGATGACAGAAGGGTTTTCATCAATGAACATGAGGTAATTATGACTACAAAAGAGTTTGATTTACTTCTCTTTTTTGTAAAGAATCCAAATCACGTATTCAGTAAGGAAACTTTATTTGAAAAGATCTGGGGAATTGACGCATTAGGGGATATTTCCACTGTTACTGTTCATATTCGAAGACTACGAGGTAAGATTGAAGTAGACCCATCCACTCCTCAATTCATCGAGACCATTTGGGGGATTGGGTACCGGTTTAAGATATAGCTAATAAAGGAGGGCAACAGGTGTTAAAGGCAATCAACAAACAAGCAATGCACAGCCACCCTGGGATGGTGGCGCTAGTTACTGTTTTTCAGTCATAGATAAGAATACTTATGGAGACCATGACTGGTTTGTAGGAGGTATTGTCCAATTTTATCGAGACAATGAAAAGTTCCAAGAGAATGGTTTGCCTGACTTTGAAAAAATTTCCATTCCATTATATTTAGGACGTTCTGTGTATACTTGAATTGATAAAAACAGCACATTTATCTCTCACCACATAAATCAAGATTGATTCTTCTCTTTTAAAATTTGTCCATAAAATGACGAAATGTGTCAAAAATAAGAATATATTAAAATAGTAATTTCCAGGTATCCAATCTGTAAAGGAGTTGTAACCTTTTATTACAAAGACCATTATCCTTACTATTTTTATATACTAAAAATTAATGAGATTAAGTTTTATAAATTCCAACATATATAGAAATTTGACGAAATATATTGAAGCAATGCAAATATGAGGGTAGGATAGTAATAATTGGCTGACTTTTACCCATAATTTCAAAAAAATATAATACTACATAAAAAGGCAAACTATCCGAAAGGGTAGGACGCAAAGCTAAGGGTCTAAAGTCAATTTGTACAAGGATCGCCTGGCTACCACACTCGATAATTAGATCTAGTTGGCTATCCCCTAAACAATGGAGGTTAGCCTTTTTAACTTTAAATCAGTTAAATGAAAATGGAACCAAAATGGTTAAAATAAATTTTCATCAAGGGGGAATTTAGTCATGAAACAAATTAAAAACCTTAAGTTTGCCGCCAAGATTAATATTCTTGTCATCGGAATACTAGTGTTATTTTCAGTATCCATAGGATTTGTCATTCAAAATAAAGTAACGGATGGGGTTAAGGAATTTGCTGTTGCCAAGGCAAAATCAGATCTTGAATTGGGTTATACTACATTAGACCGTAATCATCCAGGTTCTTGGAGTATCGTGGATGACCAGTTATACAAGGGTGATCTGAAGATAAACGAGAATTTTGAGATTGTTGATGACATGGCTGAGATTACAGGAGGAACCGTAACGATCTTCCAAGGAGATACACGTGTGACGACAAACGTTAAGCTTGATGATGGAAAACGGGCCATAGGAACTCAAGCCTCCGATCAAGTCATTCAACAAGTTCTAGTAAAGGGTGAAAATTTTTACGGAGAAGCAAATGTGGTTGGTACAATGACACAAACAGCCTATCAACCTATTAAAGATGAAAATGGTCAGATAATAGGAATGTGGTATGTCGGAGTTTCTCAAGCATTTATTAATGACGTTATTCAAAGTATAATGACTAATTTAATTATCGTTTTAGTAGCAGGAGTTATAGTAGCTACTTCAGTTATGTTTATATTTACGCATTTGATCAAAAAGAGACTTAATCGGGTCAATGAAGCTCTACATAAAGCAGGTGAAGGAGACTTTACAACAACGCTTACGGATGAGTCTACCGATGAATTTGGTCAGCTCGCTCAAAATTTTAATAAGATGAGAGAAAGTCTTCGCAGCCTGGTCGTACAAGTATCTGATGTTACCGAAACCGTAAGATATCGCAGTGATGAACTGAATCAATCCGCTTCTGAAGTGAAGTTAGGTGCACACCAAATTGCTTCCACCATGCAAGAAATGGCTTCCGGCTCAGAAGTACAAGCCAACAACACAAGTGATCTATCTGCTGTAATGGAAACTTTCTCTGCTAATATGCAAGAAGCAAACGCAAATGGCGAGGATATCTATCGTGCTTCACATGAGGTGCTAGGCATGACTGAAAAAGGTAGCAGGTTAATGAATGAATCCATCAATCAAATGAACAAAGTGGATCATATTGTTAAAGACGCAGTGGAAAAAGTTCAGGAACTTGATTCACAATCACAAGAAATTTCTAAATTGGTATCAGTAATAAAAGATATTGCAGATCAGACCAATCTACTAGCTTTAAATGCTGCGATAGAAGCTGCTCGTGCGGGTGAACACGGCAAAGGATTTGCTGTAGTTGCTGATGAAGTAAGAAAGCTTGCCGAACAGGTCGGTCACTCAGTATCAGACATTACAAGTATTGTGAGTAATATTCAAAATGGATCAAGTGTAGTAACAGAATCACTAAAAGATGGATATGCTGAGGTTGAGAAAGGAACCGATCAGATTAAGACAACTGGCCAAACTTTTAAGGAAATTAGTAATGCAGTAAAGGAAATGGCACAAAAAATCCAAACCATCTCAGACAATCTTTCAACAATGGCTTCTAAGACACAAGAAATGAATGCATCCGTAGAAGAAATTGCATCTGTTTCAGAAGAGTCTGCTGCAGGAATTGAGGAAACATCTGCATCTGCAGAACAGGCAAACAGTTCAATGGAAGAAGTTGCAAAAGGCACAAATGAACTTTCTCAAACTGCATCAGAGCTTAACAGCCTCGTACGACAGTTCAAGCTCTAAACAAATTGAGAAAGCGCCTATCCCGAAAGGGTAGGCGCTTGTTTTTATTAAATTAATCAAGTGTCTCTGTTTTATCATAGTTATGAGTTGTATTATTACCTGCAAAGTTATAGATGCCATGCTTTATTGGTGCTATCAAAAATCCCAAAACCATCCCAAATAGAAACAAGGTGGTCGATAGCAGAAAAACTTCCCTTTTCCTCATTGTTTCTCCTCCTCTTTTACTAGTCTTAGAAACTCCTCCATTACCTTTTCTGCTGGAAGTATGTTTTCACCCCCACCTTGTGCAAAAGAATCATTTCCGCCACCTTTCCCATTGATGATGGGCAAAATACCCTTAATGAGTTGATTGCAGTTAATAGCCACTTCGCTCCCAGTGGCACAAATAAGTTGAAGCTTAGCATCATTGTCATTGACGAACAAAACAAGCACATTATCACTCTTAGTTGAGATTGTTCTTGCCAATTGCTGAAGTTCTTGAATGCTCCGGTCCTTAAACACGATCTTAATTAAATTTATATTATTATGAGTTTCTGCATTTGCTATCAATTTTTCAGCATCAAATTCTAATAGTTCCAATTTGAGTGCATCCACCTGTCTTTCCAGCTCTTTCGTTTGCTGCAATACACGGTTCACTGCTCCCCCCAATTGTTCCTGAGAGGCACTTAACTTACTCGTTAAATCTTGGATAACCTCATGCTTTTGATGCAGTTCTTTTAAGACTCGATTCCCACAAACAAAATATACCCGGATCTGCTTCTTCTGTTTCTCCCAATGTAAAATTTTGATCGAACTTACTTGCCCTGTTTCTTTTGGATGCGTCCCTCCACAGCCGTTATAATCGAACTCAGGAATGATCACTAAGCGGATATTTTCAGACACAGCTACTTTTTTTCTAAGTGTATATTGGGCAAGTTCATCAGCTGTTACCCACTTCGTCTTAATTGGCCGGTTTTCGAGAATAATTTGATTAGCTGCATTTTCTACTCTTGCAGCCCCCTCTTCTCTGAGACTTTCCGTATCAATGTCAATCGAACAAATCTCTTTCCCTAAATGAAAACTAACGGTTTTATACTCATACATATTGTCAAAAGCAGCAGACAAAATATGCTGTCCTGTATGCTGTTGCATATGATCAAACCGACGTTCCCAGTCAATTTCCGCCTCACACTGATTCTGCAATTCCAATGAACCTTCTATATAATGTCGTATTTCACCGTCAACTTCTTCCACATCATAAACGGGCACATCATTGATTTTTCCCGTATCGTGAGGTTGTCCACCACCAGTTGGATAGAAGTAGGTTTGATCAAGGACAACATATGTTTTGCCATTCTCATCCTGGCTTTGTTTAAGGATAGTAGTTGTAAATGTTTTGATATATTGGTCCTGGTAATACAGTTTTTTTGTTTGCATGATTGCTCTCCTTATTCCAGTGTTTTAATTTAATATAGTATAACTTTTTTTACTACTAGAAAAAACAATCTTCTTTTGTTTTCTAACCCAAACGAAAAGAATATTTCACTCACCTAACTAACATACTAAAATTTATATGAGGAGGTAATAGAATGGCTAAGAGAACGAAGAAAAATGATCCACAACAGAAAAACAAACAAGGATTCGATTCAAGTAAGACAGACTCTGAATTTGCTAACGAATTTGGAAGTGCAAACGCAAACAGTGCTCACAAAGAGAAAGCAAAGAAAGCAAGAAAATCCAAAACAGCTAACAAAGATTTTATGGACTAAGTTTATCCCGCATGAACGCGCAGCCAACCATGAAGCAAGCTTCACCAACAAGGTTGAAAAATTTAATGTTTTATTTTCATGAGAGTAATACCCCCACCACCGTAAATGTCCGATTGGTTCAAGGTCCTTTAGGTCATATCCTTGGGTGCTAACAACCAGTGGGGGCCCACTGATTGAAGTCTCACTTTATGAAAAGGAGTCAATTAGAATGTCTACATCAAAAGGCCAGAGAGTACGCAAATGGAATGCTAGAAAACAGTCACAAAGTCCACATGGAAAAATTTCTTCCTTTGATGAGTTAGTAAAGGATGTGAAGAAGAAGAATAAGTAGTCCACAAATAAGTTCTTGGTCCTTCTTAGAGGATGCTAAATCTTTAGAGGATCAGGAGCTTTTTTTGAATCCATGTTGACAGCGATTACAGAAAATTATAAGATTAAATTCCTACCAATCTAATATTTGGTAAGGGAACTGTGAAAAGTTCATTCTTCTTTGAAAGGGATGGATTTGATTGAATAAAGAACAATTAATGGAAAGTGCACGTAAGATGCGGGAGAATGCATATATTCCCTATTCTAAGTTTCCAGTGGGAGCTGCCCTATTAATGAAAGATGGTACTGTCATTAATGGAGTAAATGTAGAAAATGTTTCGTTGGGTGCAACGAACTGTGCTGAGAGAACGGCTATATTTACAGCAGTTACAAATGGATATAAAAAAGGCGATTTTCAGGCGATAGCTATAGCCGGTAAGACAGAGGATTATCTTCCACCGTGCAGTATTTGTAGACAAGTACTCGCTGAATTCTGTTCCCCTGACATGCCTGTTTATTTGACCAATGAAAAGAATGATATCTTAGAACTAACCTTAAAGGAATTATTACCATACGCGTTCACAGATTTAGATATGTAATCCCTAAATAGAAGGGCAGGCTTTGATTAATAATCAAAACTGGCCCTTTTGTTATGCCATTAAACTCTCACTGCTTATAAAACAACGGTAAAACAGAAAAAGCACTAGCCCCTTAGAAAGAAAACACTTGTTTCTCCGGAGTCTGTGGCCATCGACGAAAGGAGGTAGACTAAATCGAGAACAAAGGGATCGTCAGCTAAAACTGTTACATCATGTTGGGGCTACGATGTCGCGATTTAACCGAGCCTCCTTCATAAATGTTGACTTATCTAGCGAGAGGAGAGAACCGACTCTCGTCGATAGGGTGTATGACGCTTTTTAGTCCGTGGTCTTTGTTTCTGAGCGTATCTTATTGTAAGATTGTGTTATATAAATACCGAATCAATATTCAATACATCTTTTCAAGTAGTTACATCAGATAAAATGAAACGGGGTATTCTTAATGAAAATAGAAATAAGTGAAAAAGCATTAGATTGGTTTAAAGAGGAAGTGGGTTTAGAGCAAGGGGATAAAATTCGTTTTTATACGCAAATCTATGGAACAAGTCCAGTTCGAGAAGGATATGCACTTGCCTTTACTGTAGATAATGATTCCAAGGATGCTGGTGTAAGTACAACTAAAGATGGAATCACTTTTTTTATCAATGAAACAGACATATGGTTTTTTGATGGGCATGATTTATATGTTGAATACAATGAGGCCAAAGACGAGGTAGAATACAAATATAAAAAACCTTAAAGAGGGACTTTTTCGTCCCTCTATAACTCAAGCTTTATTTTTAAAATAACATCCTCTACAAACATATAAAAGGCTTTTTCATCGATATCCTCTTTGCTAAATTCTTTACTTTGGAAGCGTTTTGCGTAAGAAGCCGCCAATTCTAATTGTTCATAGAAAAAGTGATATTTGTTTACCTCTTCCCCTTTAAGAATTTCATGTAATATGACTTGTTCATAATTAGCTAATGGTTTACTCCTATAATCTTCTACTTCCTTTGCGTTTTGAAATAATTTACATTCAACGACTATTGGTTCTGGATTTTGTTTGACCAAAAAATACAGATTCTCATTAGATAAGCTGTCGATGGAATCTTCTTTCTTTGATAAGTTATACAACTCGTATTTAACTGTTGAAATATCCTGGTAATTTTGTGTTAAGTATTTTTTTAATTTGTCACCTGAATATACTGTAGTCACTGTATCACCTCAGGACTTATCATCCCCAATATCATCGTTTAAACGCAGCTAATTTATGATTTTCACTTTATGGGTGTTGGTGGGGACGGTTCTCACCAACACACCTAAACCATGATACGGCGTGACTTTTCTTTCATATATCGTGTTGGTAGGGATAAAGTGAAACTTCATTCAGTGACCCGTCCCACACTGATTGTTAGTACACAAGGGCAAGACCAGAACTTAAAGGCCCTTGAACCAATCGGACATTTACGGGCCGCCAACCATGAAGCAAGCTTCACCAACAAGAATGAAAAATTTAATGTTTTATTATCATGGGCAGTTTATCCCACATCTTCTCTTTTCGTTTCCCTTAAGACTTGAGGTGGGGTAGCTCATGCGAGATAAATCCTAGCGGTTAAAACAAAAATTTTCACTCGAAAGTTTTTAATCAACTTGATCTAATTCGAATCCAAATAAATGGAAGAAATCTTCGCGAAATCCACGTATATCCGTAATTTCATTGATATTCTCTGAGTTAACATTCTTCCATATTTCTGCTACTTCTTCTTGAACATCGTCTCGCATTTCCCAATCATCAATACGTATACGACCTTCTTCATCTGTTTGCAGAGGACCTTCCTTATAGAGGAAATCACGGAAAAGACGATTCATTTGTTCGATACAGCCTTCATGAATCCCTTTCTTCTTCATCACTTTATAAAGAGCGGAAATATAGAGCGGTACAACTGGAATGGCTGCGCTAGACTGAGTGACCAATCCCTTACAAACTGTAACAATTGCCTTTCCATTAATCGATTCTAAATCTTTGGTTAGCTCGAAAGCAGTCGCTTCTAAATGATCTTTAGCTCGTCCTATCGTTCCATTGCGATAAATTGGAAAAGTCATCTCAGGACCAACATAGGAAAAGGCGATGGTTTTAGCGTCTTCCCGCAATACATCTGCCTTTTTCAATGCATGGATCCATTCTTTCCAATCTTCACCACCCATGACCTTCACGGTGTTTACGATTTCTTCCTCTGTAGCAGGGTGCAGCTCCGCTTCCGTTACCTCACCAGTATGAAAATCAACCGTTTTGTTTCGATAAGTCTTTTCGATCGGTTTTAGTACAGAATAATGAGAGGTACTTGTGTTAGGATCCACTCTCTTTCCAGCAGCTAAACTATATACAACCAGATCCACTTTTCCTAAATCTTGTCGGATTAGATCAATGGTCTCCTGCTTGATTTCATGTGAAAAAGCGTCACCGTTTACATTTTTCGCATAGATTCCTTCAGCATTTGCAAGCTCTTCTAGTGCCGTCGTATTATGCCAACCAGCGGAAGCCGTTCGACGTTCAGTTCCTGGTTTTCCTGAGAAGATACCAATCGTGCTTGCACCGGCACCAAATGCAGAAACAATGCGTGCGGAAAGACCGAAACCCTTAGAAGCACCTATAACTAAGACGTTTTTGGGACCCTTGAGTTTTGGTTGTTCTTTTATGTATTCCACTTGTTTTTTTACTTGTTCACGGCATCCATCTGGATGAGCATTCGTGCAGATAAACCCTCGAAACCTTGGTTTAATGTCCAAAACAATACCATCCTTTCTCTATTCCATATTCCGAGCTATTATAACATTTCATCTCATTTTTTTACTTTGATAAACACGACTTTTAAATAATTAAATTCAGGAAAGTTATGTGGGACAGCAAAATCTTCGGGTAACTGATGTTCTTCCAAAATCTTATATCCAATATTCATTTCCTTAAATGCTTTATCAATAAATGTTTTGAACTTCTTCATGTTAAAGCTCGCATTATTGGTTGATGCAACGATTAGACCTTCATCATTTGTTATTTTCAAAGTGTCTTTAATGAGCTTCGGGTAATCTTTGGCTGTACTAAAAGTCATTTTTTTCGTACGCGCAAAGCTTGGTGGATCCAAGACAACAATATCAAATTTCAAACCATGGCGTTCGGCATATCTAAAGTAATCAAAGACATTCATCACCATAATATCATGCGCTTCAAAATCAATTTCGTTAACCGAAAATTGCTCGATTGTTTTCGGCAAACTACGTTTGGCTAAATCAACACTTGTCGTTTTTGTCGCTCCACCAAGAATCGCAGCTACAGAAAATGCTCCCGTGTAGGAAAAAGTATTAAGGACCGTTTTGCCTTTTGCATATTTGTCCCGTAAGGCTTTTCGAACATTTCGTTGATCTAGGAAAATTCCTGTCATGGCACCATCATTTAAATCAACGAAAAAATTCATCCCATTTTCCTTAACCGCTAATGGAAACTCACCTTTTTCACCTGACACAAAATCATCTTGATCCAAATATTGACCGTTCGTATCAAATCGTAATTTTTCATAAATTCCGCGCGCTTTTACGACTTCGTTTAGGGCATGATAGATATCTTCACGGAAGGCGTAAATCCCTTCACTATACCAGCTCACCATATAAAAGCCGCCGAAGAAGTCAATGGTTATCCCACCGACCCCATCTCCTTCTCCGTTAAATATACGGAAGGCGGTTGTATCTTCTGAGGAATAGAATCTTTTTCGTTTTTCCACCGCTTCACGAATTTTTCTCACAAAAAACAAGCGGTCAATCTCTTCTTTTTCTTTACGAGTTAATACCCAGCCAATCCCTTTATTTTGTCTCCCATAGTAACCAGTCCCAATATAGGCACCATATTGATCCACTAAGTATAAAAGGTTTCCTTCTTCCATAACTACTTTCGAATCTTCAATGGCATCTTTCACAATTAACGGATAGCCACTTTTCATATCTTTTACTGAATTCGACTTTAATTGTACTTTTACGACCTGTCTCATCGAGTCATCCTTTGATTGTAATGATAATAATATTCTTATTTAAAAATTTGACTTAGATCTATATTTAACCCTATCAAAATACGAACAGAAATTTCATCATCTTTTGTGAAGACTCCTTGAAAATGGTATTGACCGCTAACTAAAAGATGTACTTCAATTGATTCATTAACCGGGTCGACAATCCAATACTCTTTTACACCTGCTTTTTCATAAAGCTTATATTTTTCCCAACGGTCTAACTTCACTGACGACGGGGAAAGAATTTCAATTATCATATCCGGTGATCCATTACAGCCCTTATCATCAAGCATTTTTGGATCGCTAACAATTAATAAATCTGGTTGAACAACATTATTAATATCATCGTTATTTTTATTTTCTACTAGTAACCTTACATCAAAGGGCGCAAAAAACACTTCACATTCCTTTTCTCGAAGGAAAACAGAAAAAGCTGTTGACAGCTCTCTTAATACTTCTTGATGTCTCCGTGAAGGCGCAGGGGTCATATTGAAAATTTCTCCATCAATTAACTCAACCTTTTCCCCGTCATCCCAGCTTAAATAATCAGAATACGAATACTTCTCCTTCTTGTTCGGAATGGCCACTAAAATCATCCCTTTCAACTTATCCTTTAAAACATAATATCACAATCCAAAATATTACACATCTTCCTCCTGGCGACTGTTAAAGAAATGATCTAAAAGTTTATTCAACTTAACAAGTAAAGCTTTTTATTAACAACTTATAAAGCTGATTCTAAAAAAAAAGAACTTCTATGAAGTCCTTTTTTACAAGAAAAGAAAGTTTAAAATTTGCTAGCTCCAGCGAAAAAGCATCATCGAGTAATCTTCGAAGTTTTTGCCCCGAGTAAGGAAAGCTACTTAGAACTGCTTCGCCGAAACAAGTGCTTTTCTTGTTTCGAGGGGCGCTTGCGCTTTTCTTATTTTTTCTATTTATATTTTAAAACGTTCTACCGTCTTCTTTAAATCATCTGCCATATCCAATAATATTTGGATTCTTCTTACAAAATCGTTCATAGTCTCTTCTGTTTGCGTGGATGATGCTGTTACCTCTTCTACATTGGAGGAGGTTTCGATCGCAAGCGATGATGCTTCTTTCGTTTTGTTTTGGATCGATTCAACATGACCTTTTTGCTTTTCAAAATATTCATCCATCTTTTCGACAGATTGTAAAACATCGTTCATCGAAGCAAAAATAGATTGAAGAGCTTCTTTTGCTTTTTGTGCAGACTCACTTTCTCCATTAGCTTTCTTTGCGCTTTTTTCCATTTTTTTACTGACTTGTTGTATGGAGTGTAAGACATCAGAAATAATGGTTTCAATTTTTGAGGATGATTCTTGGCTTTGCTCCGCTAATTTTTTGACTTCATTCGCAACAACGGCAAACCCTTTTCCTGTCTCTCCTGCACGAGCTGCTTCAATAGATGCATTGAGTGCAAGTAAATTAGTTTTGTTCGCAATATCATTGGTTGTGCCAATAATAGACCCAATTTCCTTTGCATGACTTTCCAGTAATTTGACTTCTTCAGATGAGTCAGATGCTTGTTCTGATAACTCTTGCACGCCTCTAATTAGAGACTCAATCATTTCTTGATTTTTTTGAATGACTTTTTGTGTTCCAATTGCGTTTTCCATAACATCGTCATTTTGTTTATCAAGATGTTTTGCTAAGTCCAAAAAAAGTTGGATTTCATCTTCAATCTCTTGACTAGTGATAGCTTGATATTCTGCTCCTTTCGCAATCTCATTAATCGCAGCTGTCACTTGTTCTGTTGATATTGCAACTTCACTCGCTGTCCCTTTAAACTCTCTAGAAGTCTCTAATGTTAGAGATGATGCTTTTTGGGTTTTTTTGACGATTTCGTTTAAACTATGTACCATATCATCAAAAGAATTTCCGAGTTCACCAATCTCGTCTTTTTGTTTAATCTTAGTTTGTTTTGTTAAATCACCTTCTGACACTTCTTTTGCAATCCCCATTAACGTTTTGATTGGTTGAGTAATTCTTCTAGAAATGATAAAACTTGTAATTGTTGCTCCGATGACACCTAGACCTATAACAATAATCAGAATCGATATCATATCACTTATGGATTGGAAAGCTACGGATTCTGGGGTTTCAACAAACACACCCATTCCTAATTTTGGATTATATGAATACGCCATCACTTGTTTATTTCCGTCTTGGTCTTCAAATAGTCCTACATCTGTAATTCTTTCTTCTTTTGTTTCTTTTTCCATTTGTTTTACTAAATGCTGATATCCCTCATGTTCTTTTAAAGATGGTATGAGTTCACCTTCACCTTTTAATTGTTCAGTTACCTCATTAAAATTATCGCTTGCGACTATGAATCCATCTTTAGAAACCAAATAAATGGATTGTTCACTTTCCTTTTTTGAAGATACTTCTTCTTCCTTTTGGTATTCTGGCAAACCTCTTAAATCTTTCCACACCCGATCTATTTGTAATTCTACACCGATGACTCCGTAAGAATCATTGACGATATTGGTAACATGATGAGACATGTCAATTTGAAAATTTGCCCCTTGGCTAAACCGATTCGATTCATGTTTAACTTGTCCGATGTATTTTTCCTCTTTGATTGCTTGATTGTATACCTCTTCATTTGAACGGTCATCTAGTTTAGTATCATAGCCTGTGGATAATTCTTCTTTCCCTTTTAATCCCACGTAAAAAGATTGACTGAATTTTTTATTTGCCCCTCTCATCCTATCGTAGTTATCTGCTACTTCATCTAGAGGGTATTTTCCTAATAAAACTGCCATCAATTCTAACTCTTCCATGACCGTATTTATGTAATTTTCTGCACTTTTCATTTGTGTTTCTGCGGTCATTAAAGATTGGTCTTCCACGGTTTTTTGCATTTCGCTCGATATCAAAGGGATCGATACACCCCCAAATATAAGGCCGACTCCAATCATTAACGAGATGAATGTAATATTTAATTTAAACCCAAGCATCCTGTAATGTCTTTTTTGAAACGGATTTATAAACGAAAATTTTGCTTTTTCCCTTTTCATCCATTCACCTCCTTTTTTTCAAAAACATCTCTATAAATCTTACAAATTTAATGCCTTTTTTTCAAGTTATTTTATTTTATCACACTCTCAACTTTCGAAGTTGAATTTGAACTATATTAAGAGAGTTTAGATAAGAAAATTTTTATAGTTCTGTATACTTCCTATTACTCCCCTTTGCTTTCTCCACTGGATACTTCTCCTCGTTTTTCTTAATCTTTCTTACTATAGCTTCACTCAAATCCACATCCAATTGATCTGCCATAAGAAGGGAGTAAATCACTACATCGGCAAGCTCATCTTTGATATTTTCGATATTCTCCTTAACAGCTTCATCACTACTTTTCCACTGAAAGTTTTCTAGTAGTTCGGCTGCTTCTAGCGACAAGGATATTGCTAAATCTTTGGGATTGTGGAATTGATTCCAATCTCGGTTATCTCTAAATTTAGTAGCCTTCTTTTGTAGGTCCTTTAATGTAAGGTCTTTTTTTTCCATTAATAAAATCCTTTCTATAATAGAAGAGGACTGATCACTTTAGCCCCTATCTAGTTCTTCTGTCTATCACCAAGCACTCTATTAGTTAATATTCACTTTTACTCTCCGCAACTTTCTCATTCAAATACTGACTTTCTTTGTAAAAACTCTCACGTTTCAACCGCGATCTCAAATACTCCTCCAATTTCTTATCGGTGCAATAGACGTAACATCCTTTTTGTCCCCTGGTCATTAATGTACGGTAGGTATTACGGATAATTTGATCGGCAAGTTTTTCCACAGTAGTAGGATTTTCTTTCAGCATCTTCTTTATGCCTTTTAGAGATTGGTCAGTTTTAGCCCTCTTGGAATGGTCCGTTATGACTTTGTCGTCCTCGTATCGTAAATCATCCCCAATGATTACCCCAACATAATCAAACTCAAGCCCTTGGCATGTATGGATACAGCCCGCTTCTTGGACGGACTCCTCATCTATAGCCCAAGTGGCTGTATTGTCCAGGTTCCAACTAATGCCGAAATCATGTTCCTCAATTTTAATATCATGAAAATTAGATTTGGAACGATTGCTCTTAGGCCATTCCCAACAATACCCCGCAACGATTCTTGATTTATTGTTCTTTTGATTTTTCTTTTCTATCTCACGCTTCATATCATGTGGATTTGAAAAGACCTGAAAATCATAATCCATTCCCATATCATTGGCGTTGGCAGTCTCCCTTATTTGTAGAAGATCATCTAACCATGCAATGTATCCGTCGGAGCCATCACATCGGAATTGAGACGCTAATTTCCCAGTCGTTATGTCTGCTCCATATTCACGGGCATATTTTTTTATCATTTCTACACTGCCTACATCCTTCAAAGTTACACGTTGATTTTCATCAATAAAGAAGATAGACATCCTAGAAGAATGAATGATTTCTTTCACTTGGTTCTCTCCCAAGTTTTGAAACATCCCTGATTTTTCATTTAATCGATGGGCCTCATCGACAATAAGCACATCAAGTTCGTTCATCTCGGATTCTGTATAACTTCCAGATCCTTTGAAAAGATTATCGATTCTCGTTTTTCTAAAATCACCTTTGAGCTTGGTAGAATAGATACTCCTTGGAGCAGAATTTTTGGTTACATATTGGCACGTCAATGATTGATTGGTTAAGGCAACAAGTAGATTAATAGCTAACACAGATTTCCCTGTTCCAGGACCACCTTCAATGATCATCACTTGTTTTGTATCTGTTTCAAGGGTTTCTTTTGCTAATTGAAGAGCCGTTTCATAGACCACTTTTTGTTCATCGATCATGACAAATTCTTGGTTACCTTTTAACATGCTTGCTAGGGAGTCCTGCAATGACTTAGAAGGCCTTATCCGACCCTGTTCAATTTGATAGAGAATATCTTTTTTGTCACCGAACTTGATGTGTCTTTTGATGAAGTTTCTTAGTTTCTCAACATCACCTTTTACATAAACAGGCGCTAAATTAAGATAGTAATCATAATAGCTATCCGTTAATGGGTCATTCTGCGACTTTCGATAATTATGTAGATAAGCACATGGTTTCAATTGAATGAGTTGCTCCTGGACATTTTCGTTATAGTCCTCGATCAGCGCAGCATATGACCAGGCTTGATAAGAAGGATGTGCCACTTCATGAAGGCCTCGATTTAACGCTGTTTTAACGATAGCTTCCTTTCCTTCTACCTTCTCAACCTCAGACCATTGCTTTAATTCCACGATTACGACAGAGTCCGTATCCCCGTCATGTCCAGAAAGTAAGAAGTCCACTCGTTTGGAGGTGTAAGGGATTTTGTACTCGATAGCTACTCCCGCATCATCCGGAATGGATTGATCGTTTAAGACCCGGTACATATGTAACATCGAGTTATCCCAAGACCTAATTTCAGACTCACTCGTATGACCTATTTTCTGTTCAAATTGACTAAGAATATGATTAACAAGAATATCTTGATCCACATGCTCTAGGAATTCCCTTTTACTAGCCTCATAGACAATCATGAATTATCCTCCGTTCTAAGAGTCGATAGATATGTACATATTTTACCATAATTTATTTGTGATTTGGTTATATAACTAGTAAGCTATACAAATACAAAAGAGTCCACTTTGGATAGTGCCCCTCTCTAAATTTCATTAGGCAACGTAAGCAGCATCTACGATGATCAATAGGATGAATAGAACGACTAACAACGCGAAGTTGTTATGCATAACTTAACACCTCCTGATGTTGTTAACTACATACCCTATGGAATAGACCCATATATTGTTTAGGGGGCCAAGTTATCAGTAAACTAGGTGATACGCCTATACTTTTGGGTATTTATGCTGCTATTTAAGTCTATTTTTCTCACATCAATTTTTGTATTTCTTTCTTCTGTTTGATAAATGAGTATATTCGTTTCATTCCCCACTGGAAGACCTCCCCAAAATAATTGAACTCCCGTACTTTTTCTATCTTTTATCATAGCATTGCAAGTTAATAAGTATGTAAAACTAAGAAGCATATTAAGGGAACATTTGTTCTAATTATAGCGTAGAAGTCCTATCTTGCCTATCACTAGTCTTCTCTGCTAAAATCTTTTGGCCTATTGAAATGAGATTTTCTCGACAAAAAAGAGCCACCATCCAGGATAGTAACTCTCTCAAATAGTACATGAGTGTTGCCAAGTGCCGGGCACCTAGGATACACTCTCCTTCTTCAAAAAACGATAATCCATTAATCAATCTTTAAGTAATCTCTACATTGAATTTACAAAGTCTCAATATTCAGTTGATATGATGGTTTTACCAACTAATGAGGGGGTAGTATAAATGAATGTGCGTGCAGTATTTATTGATATGGACGGTACACTACTAACAGCCTCAAATAATATTTCTAGCCGAAATAAAGAAGCCATTAATAGACTTATTAACCAGGGAGTCAAGGTGTTTTTAGCTACCGGTCGACATTATGAAGTGACCGCTCCTTATCACAAAGAACTTGGATTGAGAACGCCGATGATCTGTTTAAATGGTGCTTCTATTCACGATGCACAAACAGGAAGGGCTATGTATATAAACCCTGTTCGCCTGGACGAAGAACGATTCCATCACCTAACTGCAGAACATCCTTGTAATGTTATTATCCATACAGAAAATGGGATTTTATGCAAGGAAACCAGTGAGGAAATCGTTTATTGGACAAAAGTTGGGCAGACCCCTCCACGTTATATTGGAGATTTAAGACTAGCAAATTACCAAGATGCTTTAAAATATAGTGTTCGAACAGGTGGATCAAGTCCGGAATTATCCAAAATGTTTGAAAAAGAAGCAAAAGTAATTAATTGGAATGACGGATTTGAATTAGTTGCTCCTTTTACTTCCAAATGGTCCGCTATTAAAAAATTACTCCTTGCCTTTCGAATTAACCCAAGTGAAGTTGTGGGTATTGGAGACGGTCCTAATGATATTGAAATGCTTAGTCATGTCGGTACTGGTGTAGCAATGGGGAACGCTAGTGAAGAGGTTAAATCGGTAGCTGATTTTGTGACTGGACACCATGAAAATGATGGTTTAGCTGAGTTTATCGAGCTTTACCTTCACCGTTCGCATGAATCATACGTGATTTAACAGGCCGCTAAATTCGACAGGTGCCTGTCACCTAGGATGCAATCCTCCCTCTCAAGAAAAAATATAATTCTCAAGAGGAAGAATTGTGAAAGTTTAGCCCAGTATATTTAGGGACTTACTTATTCAACTGGTTGCTATCACCCTAGAAGCTTTTTTTCTTCCGTCTAGAAGAATCCATTTTCTTTTTTCCTGTCTCCCTATTTGTAGTTCCTTGCCCCTCGACCTGCGGGGAATTTAACCCAATCGTTGACGGATTCGCTTTTGGTCTTTTTGTCACTCTACTCACCTCCAATTATATTGTTCCTTAAAAAAGCATTGTTATAATCGACAGGTGCCTGTCACCACGACACATAATGATAGCCCAACCAGATATTTTCATCACCGGTGATGCAGACTTTCTAACTAAAGGTATAAGAGAGAGATTTGTTATTTACTCTCGATCTGAATTTCTAAATTATTTTGGGTATATTTAATGAGTAAAAAAACATCATGACGCACCTTGAATTCGATTCCTTGTTTTGGGCAAAAATATTTTTGTTGTAATGAAGAAGGAGAGTGATTCATGATGTTATCGTTGGACGGGAAGACAGTTATTATAACTGGTGCTGGAAGAGGGATTGGTCGTTCTACTGCCCTTGCTTTAGCTAAAGAAGGTGTGAATGTTGGGTTAATCGGTTTAAATATGGATAACCTTGAGAAAGTCACAGCTGAAATCAAAGAAAGCTATGACGTCAACATTTCGGCTGCTTCTGCAAATGTAGCTGATTTGGATGCTGTAAATCACGCCGTTGAGCATATCCAATCCGATCTGGGACCGATTGATATTTTAATCAATAATGCAGGGACAGCTAAATTTGGTGGGTTTCTTGATTTGTCACCAGAAGAGTGGCAAAATATTATTAATGTGAATTTGATGGGCGTTTACAATGTCACTCGAGCTGTATTGCCTGAAATGATTGAAAGGAAAACAGGAGACATTATCAATATTTCATCAACCTCAGGGCAAAAAGGGGCACCTGTTACAAGTGCGTATAGTGCGTCAAAGTTTGGTGTCTTAGGACTAACTGAATCGTTAATGATGGAGGTACGAAAACATAACATTCGTGTCACAGCATTTACGCCAAGCACAGTGGTTACTGATCTGGCTCACGAGTCAAATCTTATCACGGGTGATCCGGAACGAGTGATGCACCCAGAAGATCTTGCTGAATTGATTATTGCTAGTTTGAAATTAAATCGAAGAACTTTTGTGAAATCGGCTGGTCTGTGGTCAACGAATCCATAATCTCTACATAGAAATCCCGCATTTTTGTGGGATTTTTCTATTGGAGTTAAACCTGTTACACTAATAGTAAAAATGACAGATAGGAGCATACATATGTCAGCAGCAAATGAAGTTTTTAATATAGAGGAACATATAAAGGATTTTGTAACTGAGGAGAACAAAGAGGAAATAAATGTCATCGTAGAAGAATTTAAGCGTGGCCACTTTTTGAATGTCTTAAACAAAACAAAAAGATTTCGGGAAGGACATGAGGTAGACAAGCCATTAGAGAGGATTTTGTTACTGTTGGATGCTACCTGTCATTCCCAACTTGGAGAAGGAAAACGCGGGGCAGAAATTATTATGGATTTATATAAGGAGTCAGAGAAAAATCGACAGGTGCCTGTCACCACGACGATTGATGATTTAATTCTGTACGGAAATATAGCCTTCATGAACGATTATAAGCTTGCTCGTAGAATTCTTTCAGATGCTGTCAATCAAATAGAAAAACAGGAAGACTTCGATCCTATGAAAGCGGCCAGTACCTATTTAATTCTAGGGGAAGCAGAAGAGCAATTAGAAAAGCTTGTCCGTGCCACTAGATATTTTGAACAAGGCCTAGCCTATTTTCAGAAAGCAAATGAAGTGGATAAACACTTGATTGCCTTTCTTCATTTTAAACTTGGCACTCTTCATTCTTCCTTAAATAAAATTGACGAAGCCATTGAACATTTACAAAAAGCTATGGAACTTGCGGGTGAGCTTAATAATATAGAAATGAAAATCAACTCTATGGTGAGCCTTGGAAGAATGTATGGTACCAAAAAGGAGTATGACAAAGCTGGTAGCTATTTGAAAGGGGCCCTCCCACTTTTAGAAGGTTCTACTCTTGAAAATAAAATTGCCCATGCTGAAGCATATACGGAATTGGCGTATAATTGCTTCGATCAATCACAGCTTGATGAAGCTGTTCCATATTATGAAAAAGCGATCAACATTCACTTAAATCTTCCTAGGTATTCCTCAAGAGAACTTGGAATGATACTCATGCAGTATGCGTATTGCCTGGAACACAAAGAAAATCCAGATAAAACTGCTGCGGGGAAAAACTATGAAAAAGCCATAGAAGAACTTGAAAAAACCAATGATGATGATCTACTCGAGAATGCCTTAGCTGATATCATCGCCTTTTTTGAAAGTACCAAAAATGGAAAGAAAAAACGCTTCTATGAAAATAAATTTGTGAAGTTAACAAATGACAGAATGAATAAGATATAGAATGTTTAGGGTCAGGACCTACGGGTGTTCCTGTCCCTAAAGTGTCATTAAGTAGATCTCTGCCCCCGTTAAATATATTGTAGTGAGGCTGACTAAAAACCATATTGATTTAAAAAACTTTGTTAAGGAAAGTTAGCGGCAGTGTCCCAAAAATTTTATATTTCAACTTATCATCTCCTCATAAGAAAACAAGCAAGTCCTACTAGTAGAATACATTCTCTCCATCTATTCAATTTCAAAATTCATTTTCCCATCTCTATACTTCACATATGGGTCACCTTTCGAACTAACTAATAACTTTTCCTCATAGATGTCAGCTACTTCACTCCATTCAATCTTCTTACCATTCTGCTCAACTTCAAGTTTAATATGATGCCAAAATGTATGCCCATCTGCATATTCCACTTCCTCGATTTCAAAATCAGTTAATTTATAATTTTGATTCTTGAGGAATTCAATTTTCTTTAAATAGAATTCTTTTGCCTCTTCCTTTGAAAGGTTTGTACCATTACTTTTGTTTTGATTCGTTTTTTCTGGATCATAATCATAAAGATATAGTTGTTGAAAAGCCTTTTCATAATTTTCGTCAATGATTGATTGGTAATAGACCTCGATCATTTTCTCCGATTTCTGTTCTTCCATTTGTTTTTCTATAAAATTACATCCCGATAGCGTAATGGTCAACGTAGCGATCAACATAAGTAAGAATGGGTTTTTCATGTAATCCTCCCTAAAAATATGTACCTGTCGACTAAACTATATTTTACCATAATGGACATGTGACAGGTTTCTTGATTGGGATTCTAGTATGATTAAGAAAAGGTGTTGGGAGGTATTGAAGCGTGGAGAAGTTCGATAGATTTTTAGGAAGTATGTTCGGTTTGGCTGTTGGTGATGCTGTGGGAACTACGGTTGAGTTTAGGGCCAGAGGGAACTTCTCGCCTGTTGAAGACATGGTGGGTGGGGGACCTTTTGCGTTGAAGGCTGGACAATGGACGGATGATACATCTATGGCATTATGCCTTGCAGAAAGTTTGATTAAGTGTGAAGGAGTGGATCTCAGTAATCAACTGGAGAAATATTTAGCATGGTACGAGGACGGTCATCTAAGTAGTACAGGAGTGTGCTTTGATATTGGTAATACAACAAGACAAGCTCTATTGAATTTCAAGAAAACTCGTAACCCTTATAGTGGACCTTCAGGAAAATACGATGCTGGGAATGGTAGCATCATGCGACTTGCTCCTGTTGCTATACTATATTCATATGATTCTAGTAAAATGGTCGAAATGTGTGTGGAAAGCTCTAAAACGACGCACCAGTCAAAAGAGAGCTTAGATGGCTGTGAGTTGTTTGGTGCTCTCATTTATGGGGCTTTGGAAGGACAATCTAAGGAAGATGTTTTATCAAGTGAGTTGATTGGCCAATACTCGTCTAATTGGAGTTCTAGCATTCGAGAGATAGCTTTAGGATCTTATAAAACAAAATCAGAATCTAAAATTTCAAGTTCTGGCTACGTTGCACATACTTTGGAAGCTGCACTTTGGGCATTCTACCACACTCAAAATTTTAAAGATGGTTTACTAAAAGTCGTCAACTTAGGAGATGACGCTGATACAACGGGTGCTGTTTATGGTCAATTGGCCGGGGCTTATTATGGTATTAATGCGATTCCTTTAGAATGGCGTGAAAAAATCGTTATGTATGATACCATCCAAGAGTTTACGGAAAAATTGTTTGAGTTGCATCAAAAAATGAGTTAACAGTGATACCTTAGGGACAGGAAGACCGATAGTTCCTGTCCCTAAAGAACCATTAGCTCACAAATTCCTGTATAAATTTTGAGTTTTCATTTCTTTCTCTATAGTTGCCATTGGTAAATTCCTGGATGATTTTTCTCCAAAAGGATTGAGCAGGTTTGTTGGGTGCTATTTCACTGATTTCCCAATTTCCTTGATGCATTCGAAAAAGATCATAGGCAACTTTTTTCCCAACACCATAGCGTCGATATTTTTTCATCACAAAAAATTCATCCATACTAAAAAAGTTCCTATACGGACTAGTTCGATACGATACCAACGCAAAACCAGCCAATTTGCCATCCGCAATAATCAGATAGGCAAAACGAGAAGGGTCCATCCAATAGTCATGAAAAGAAGGATAATCCAAAAATGCACCATTATCAGTAACATCAATATTTATGTACTCGGAAAAATCATAAAAATAATATTGCATGAGACTTCGCAATACTTCTTTTTCATGGAGCTCGGCCCTCTTTATCCACAAATTCATATAATCTTCCCCCTTCTCTAAAGGTATATTAATCACAGCAAATTACATGAACAAATTGTGCGATTTATTGTGAAAAATTGACTTTGTAATGACTGTTTTAAAACGTTGCAGTGTTCAAAAAGTTCAAAAAGCAACCATCCTATATACCAAAGTAAGAAAAAAAGGTATGCGAATCTCGCATACCTTAAAAATTATAAACAATAGTTACTCAATCAAACACTCACGTATCATTCATTTGAAAACATTGGATGATTCATTCCGCCTGACATTCCTCTGAAATTAGCACTGGGTGCCGCTCCATTAGTTCCATGCATCGCATTATACATTTCATTCATTTGTTCCTTGCTGAAATCTGGATGTACTTCCTCCATTATATCCAACATTTGTCCATAATTCACAGGACCATCATAGTTTTGCATGAATTCTACCATTTTATCAAAACCTTCTGGGGATAGATTGTTCATTATACCACTCATTTGGTTAAAATCAATAGCATTATTTGGGTAGTTCATTTCCTCAAAATTAGAACTTGGTGCTGCTCCAGTAGTACCATGCATCGCATTATACATATTTTGAATATATTCTTTTGACCAGTCTGGATGAATTTCTTCCATTCTTTGACTCATCTGCCCAAAGTTCAATGTACCTTTTCCCTTACTAACTGTATTGTCTTCATCAGCTGCTACTGCAATTCCTCCTGCAAAAATGATCCCTAGGGATAATGCACCAACTACGATTTTTCTCATCTTGTTCAGCTCCTCTGTGCGAATTTTAACTCTAGTGAAACCTATTCTTCACCTATACCCGTTATGGTAAAATAAAAATGTGCAAAATTGGTGAGTTTTTAGTGACGAATTATTTGGATGATGTTAATATTTTTATTTTTCTACTATATTCTTCCTCATCAATTTCCCCTGAAGCATACCTTTTCTTTAGAATTTCAATAGCTTGATCTGAAGATTTTCCCTGGCCTCTATTTCCCTTCACTAATTTGTATATAAAGAAAATGATCCCAGCTATCAAAAGCAGATTTACTAGGTTAGATCCTATAATCCACCACCAGTTTGGTCCACTTCCATAGTTATACCCATAATCAAACATATGACCCATCATTCCATAACCCATGTCCATTTATTCTCCTTTTTAGAAAATTTGGCATTTGCCAAGCCTTTGTGACCAATGCCTTAGTTGCACTTATGCAGATAGGAAAGCTTTATACTTTCCTATCTTCCAAAATAGATTTTTTTCTTTGATATTCCTCATCACTAACTTCCCCATTTACATATCTTTTTCTTAAAATTTCGAGTGCATCTTCTGTGTTCTTATCATTGTTTAGGCCAAATCGACCATGAGTAGAATTATTATAGTTCAGGAAAAGATATACCAACAACCCAACAATTAGTAAACTAAATATGCCGCCACCCATCATATTTACCCCTTCTTTCTTCTTAATTTGATTCCATTAAACATCTCTTCTCTACTCCACCTTAAGGAACACATAATACTTATCCCTTCACTCGATACTATAAGGGGTATTTGTCGAGAAATTGATTAGATTGTGTGAACTTTTTATGAACATCAAAATTTTATTGAATCTTATTTTTCTTTATTAAAAAAAGACTACACAATTGGTAGTCTTGTAATGTAAGATTATTCCCATTTTTTTTAAATGAAATAGGTTCTTTAGCTGCCTCCTTTATCTATCTGAACGTACATACCATTGTTCATGTGGTTACGTGGCAGATCGTGACTACAATTCAGCTATCAACATCAAAAATGAAGGATTAAGATTATTAGCGTCATCATAGAAACAATAACTCTTGGAACAAGAGGGTTAGCTCGGTCAGTTTTCGTTGGCTAGTAAAAGCAACGATAAGTCGAGAAGCCCCCACTTCAAGCGACCCGTAAGGTGGTAAGTGGTGGGAGTAGTTCACAATATTGTGTACTTGAATAGATTGTTACTTCATTTGGTAATGATTTTTGAATACTGGCAATTAATTTGTTCATATCTTCAAGAAATACTATTTGTCGTCCGGTTAATGGTTTATTATATGTAGAATTATCATCATACTGGTGAGAGGCTGTTGTGATAGCTAGTTTAATTGAGTCCCAATCTTCGGAGTTAGATGAGTCGAGGTACACCAATGGATCCATAAATCTTTCAAGAGTTAATACTTCTCTAGACTTGGGACTGTTCCTCCGCTCTCATTACAAGAGGTTCATAAGTCATACCCCTACCTTCACAAGGATAAATGCATTTCAGCTTTTACTTGTTTCGGATGACAGTCCTTATTTCAACGTTCCCTGTTTCCCAAGTCCCTTACAACGTTTTAAAGAGGAATTTGTTTCACTTACACTCTTGTTATCCGTTTGTTTGATTACTCCACCTTTAGTTTAGTTAAGGTTACGAATTTACTCTACCTTCAATTCATCGGGGATGGTTGGAAAAGGTGGTTCCGGCGTAAAGGTGTCAATTGCAACATTGATAATCAATATAGTCCATAGAATCATAGTGATTACACTTCCAATTCTTATCAACTTAATCTGAATATCTGATAGCTCAGGAATTTCTTTGTATCTCCAACGATCTAAAAAGAAAAAACTTTCTTCTGGTTCATAGAGACTCCAAATGCAAGAACCATAAACAGGTATTGAAAACACTATGAGAATGAATAACATTGTTCATCCCCCTTTAGTAGGATTTATTATCTATACGATACTTCTTAATAAAAGTTTCAATCTCTCTTCTTCATTAGTTCAGTTCTTCATGGTGCCTTACCGTTTGTTATTGTACAATCAAGCCCTTCACTTTAAGATCACTTATTAATAATTTATTTTATCATAAAATTCCAACAACTCTTGAAAGTATTCAAATAAAAAGAATCGCAAGTAATTAATGACGATCCTTTTGCTGTACTAAAGCTTACCGCTACTTTTTAAGTACACCTTTTCACAAATTCTATTAAGCTTAAGTATATTTTAGCATTAAATGGATTGAATTTAGTTTGACACTTTGATCAATGGCCTCTTGCCTTAGGGATGATTCTATTAAAAAGAGGCCACCTCTGGGAAGTGGCCTCTGAGATTATTTACATTTTATTAGACAACGTAGGAAGTCCCCACAATGATTAATAAGATGAATAACACTACGATTAATGCAAAGCTATTTGTATGCATCTCATCAACACCTCCTCATGTTGTTCACTAATAACCTATGGAAATAACCCACTTTTTGTTTAGGATATTAGCCCAATCGGAGGAAAACTGGGTGATTCACCTAGATGTTTTCTTCGTTTATTAGTTTTAAAAAATTCTTTCCAAATATAAAGTCTTTCTGCTGATCAGGGATTGAAAGGTTATCCACCCAGCCTTTTTTATGTGAGTAATCATATTCGTTATATTTCGTCATTCCATATGGTCCATCACACCATATAGAACTATTCGATATCCTAAAGCATCAACTGTTTCCTTGCACTAACCACGGGGTAAGATAGTCACTAGAAGTTTCAATTTATACATTCGGTTTATCTTTTGCATAGTCCCATAGCTTTTTCCAAAAATGGAAGTCCAGTATGTACATGAATAACTTTAAGGTCAGGATATGTGTCAGGCAAGTATTTGTAGGAGTCTGGTTCTGAAGATAGATGAATGATCATGGGGATTTCTTTTTCTTGGCATAATGCTGCGAATGGTATCGAGGGATTTTACACAATAAGAATGCATGAACGGATGAGCTTTTACTCCAATGAAACCAGGCTTATCAAGATATTGCTCCAGCTCTTCTACTGACTATGGTATTAAAGGATTAACAGCTACCCATCCCAGAAAACGATCGGGAAACCTTCTAATTGCATTGGCAACTATTTCATTATCTGGTTTGGTGAAAATTTTGTGAGATCCATTTACTTTGAAATAACCGTCTTCTACTAAACTGTTATAAAATTTTAAACCTACTGAGAGTGTATGTAGGATAAGAAATTTCCCCTTTCCTTTTAAAGTGCTAAATTTTCCTCCAAGGTCTCTTTATTCTAATGTCTCAATGGTTTCAAGTTTCCCTTCATTAGGAGTGTTTTTGTTCCAAACATAACCAATTAAATATTCTTCATTCTCTTCCACCAAATAATATTCGTTGCGAGAGACTCTAACCTCCTTGTTATCGAACAAAATATAATATTTTCTATCCTTTAGTAATTTCTGTTCAACTTCGTATACACCAGTGGTGGACATGTCATTAGCCTGATAGTAAGTTAATGAAAATATGCCTACCAGTGATGTAATAACGAGCACAGACAACAGACTAGTTTTCAGGCTAGATAATTTATTGGCCCTTCTCCGTAAATATTTAATGAAAAAGAAAATATAGACCAGAAACAACAGAGGAACTACAAACATCGCTATGGTTGAGGGTAAATACATCATTTCATGTAAGGAGTAATTGTAATCCGCTATAGCTTGAACTCTACCAAGTTGTAAACCTATGAATGCCGTGTATATGAAGCCTAACAGCCAATACAACGTGATCTTTTGTGCTCTATAGTATTTTTCGGCTTCCCTTTCTTTAGAAAAATTTAAGTACATATGAAAACCCCTTTCCAGTGACTCACCTTTTTTGATTCTCCCACTATAAAATTATGTTTTTGGAATTTAATTAAAACCTACGTTTTCCCGGATAATACTTCTTATATAATTTGTAAAAGGTAGTCATCTTTTTGCCTGTATTAGAACGGCCTAGCCTTATAACCATGGAAAGAACAACCAAAATAAGTATGAGTGGTAACATAAATTTTATAAACATTCCTATTACTATCGACATGCGATTCACCTCTTTTTGTTTTTTAAAAGACTTGATTCCGGGTGCCGTAGACTATTGAATCCTCCCAAACCTTTTCAAAGTCTCTAAAGCATCAAGTGTCAATACTCCCGTCCAATTCTCTTTTGCCTTTTCCCATACATCTAAATAATCGTTCCAGGCCCAATTTGGCTCAAGATTCCCCACGATTTCTATTCGTTCAACCTAATAATCTAGGTTTTTATGAATTTCATGATAGTTATGGGGGAAGAGGCTGGCATTTGAATATCGGATTCTAGGCCGTGACCAAATCCTCCATCCTCGTTCTGAAACTTAGCTAATGCGTTAATTACTTCATTTTCCTGTCCGTTCATGAAAGAATATTTAACTAAAGCCTGTTCAAGCTCGCGACCGTTTTGGATGATCCAATGTATCGAGGACTCTTTGGCTTCCTTTGAGAGCTTTTTCATCATTACCACTCCAACCCACTCTATATTTCTACTTATTATTATCCCATAACTTTGGGTACAAAAATAGATTTAGCAAGAAAATTCACTAAAGGGTAAAAAAGTTATCTCATTAATATGATTAGGGGGTATGCTTCATACCCCTTATGAACACCATAACTTCTCTCAGCTGCATCCGTTATATGCTTCATACTTCCTATGAACACCATAACTTCTCTCAGCCGCATCCGTTATATGCTTCATACTCCCTATGAACACCATAACTTCTCTCAGCTGCATCCGTTATATGCTTCCTACTTCTTATGAACACCATAACTCCTCTCAACTGCATCCGTTATATGCTTCCTACAACAAAAAAAGGCAACCTGATCTCAAAATCAGGTTACCATGGTTCCTGTCCCTCCGGGTGTTCCTGTCCCCAATAAACCACAGATTCATAAGCCCTTAACTTTATCTCATCTGTCTCTTTTGGAGAATCCTCGTAGTTAGAGATCAAAACCTTTAGTCCATTTATCGGTAATTTCACAGTAACTTCCTCCGCATAGAAATTGTTAACTACGATCAACCGCTCATTTTCCCACTTTCTTGTATAAGCAAAGATTTGAGGGTGGTCTTCTAAAAGCAATTCATAATCTCCATAGGTGATGATGTCATATTTTTTACGTAGTTCAATGAGTTTTTGATAGTGACTAAAAATCGAGTAAGGATACTTCACTACTTTTTCAGCGTTAATCTCCTTATAATTACCCGCGAGTTCAATCCAAGGAGTGCCATTCGTAAATCCACCATTTTTCCCATCGGACCATTGCATCGGGGTTCTGGCGTTATCCCTAGACTTTTGCTGTAAAATCTCTATTATTTCCTTGTCAGATTTCCCTTTCTGCTTCAATATCTCATAAGCATTCAATGATTCCACATCTCTATACTGGTCAATGGAAGTAAAACCAGGGTTCGTCATCCCGATTTCTTCTCCTTGATAAACATATGGAGTGCCTTGCATCATATGAATGGTAGTTGCTAGCATTTTTGCAGATTCTTTATGATATTTTTCTTCGTCACCAAACCGAGACACTACGCGAGGCTGATCGTGATTACACCAAAAGAGGGCATTCCATCCCCCACCTTTATACATTCCAACTTGCCAATGAGATAAGATTCTTTTCAATTCAATAAAATCAAATGGCGCCTTTGTCCACTTTTCCCCGTTAGGGTAATCGACTTTCAAATGATGAAATTGGAAAGTCATGTCCAATTCTTTGCGTTCTGGATTGGTGTAAAGGATACAATTTTCTAATGTAGTTGAAGACATTTCCCCAACTGTCATCATGTCGTGCGGTGAAAAAGCTGCTTGATTCATTTCATGCAAATACTCATGGACTCTTGGACCATCAGTGTAAAACTTTCGGCCATCTCCACTCTCATCATTTGGAAAACGTTGATCCTTTGAGATGAGGTTAATGACATCAAGTCTAAATCCATCAATTCCTTTTTCAGCCCAGAATCGAATCATTTCCACTAATTTTTCTCTAACCTCTGGATTTTCCCAATTAAGATCTGCTTGTGTTACATCAAATAAGTGGAGATAGTATTGGCCCGAATTCTCATCATACTTCCAGGCTGAACCACCAAATTTCGATTCCCAGTTGGTTGGCTCATGTCCATCTACAGGATCCTTCCAAATATAAAAATCACGATAGGAATTCGTTTTAGAGAAAGCCGATTGTTTAAACCATTCATGCTCCGTAGAGGTATGATTAATAACTAAATCCATAATTAATTTCATACCTCTTTTATGGGTCTCATCCAATAACCTTTCAAAATCATCCATGGTCCCATACATTGGTTCAATGGAATAATAATCACTAATATCATAGCCATTGTCCTTTTGTGGAGATTGATAAACAGGTGTTAACCAAATCACATCTATTCCCAATTCTTTTAAATAGTCCAGCTTCTCAATTATTCCCGGGATATCTCCAACCCCATTACCAGTCGTATCATTAAAGCTCTTGGGATAAATCTGATACACGGTTGCCTTTTTCCACCATGCCTCACTCATTGCATTCACTCCTAGATTGTTTATAGAATGAAACGATCAGTCATTGGGAAAAGAGATCCTTCCTCAATGACTGATCGCTTTTTTTATAATTTTCTTTTTGCAATAACATACGTTGCGATAAATGGCAAGAGAATAACAATTAGCATCCCAATTGCAAAGGAGAACCAATCGGCTGCTACAATGGATAGGATAGCTGGTATACCTCCAACTCCAACTGAGTTTGCCTTTACACCTTGGAAGGTGATAAAAGCTGCAGCAATTGCGGTCCCAATAATTGCAGCGATAAACGGATACCTATATCTTAGATTTACCCCAAACATGGCAGGCTCTGTTATTCCTAACCATGCAGAAATACCAGAAGTTCCGGCAAGTCCTTTTAATTTTTCATCTTTAGCAGCAAACATCATTGCAAATACAGCAGCTCCCTGGGCGATGTTGGATAAGGCTAATATCGGCCACAAAAATGTAGTCCCTGTACTTCCGATTAGCTGTAGATCCACCGCAAGGAATGTATGGTGCATCCCTGTAATAACCAATGGAGCGTATACGGCACCGTACACTAGCCCTCCAATAATTGGTGCTGCCTCAAACACAGTGACTAAACCATCAGTAATCCAGTTTGCTATGGTAAAGGTGATAGGACCAATAATCAAGAAGGCTAGAAAACCTGTGACTAACAAGGCTACGGGGGCTACAACTAATAATTGCAACGAATCCATCACGCGTTTTCTGAGAAAAATTTCTATTTTAGCTAGAACCCAAGAAGCAACTAAAACAGGTAGAACTTGTCCCTGATAACCAACCTTTTGAATTTCTAATCCAAAAATATTCCATGTCGGAATAGACCCTTCTGCTTGAGCAATTCCATAGCCCCATGCATTCAGTAAATCTGGATGGACAAGCATTAAACCAAGAACGACTCCTAATAATTCATGCCCCCCAAACCGTTTAACAGCAGACCAACCAATTAAGGCAGGCAAAAATACGAAAGCCGTATTGGCAATAAGATTGATCATGCTTGCAATTCCTGCCCACTGAGGATAGGTCTCTATGAGAGGTGGTGCCTCTCGTCCAAAGATTCCTGGATTCGCTAAAATATTATTGATCCCCATTAATAAACCTGCTGTTACGATAGCAGGTAAAATAGGAATAAAGATATCGGCTAACGTCTTAATTCCTCTTTGTAACGCATTCTGCTTTTGTCCACCAGCAGCTTTCACATCTTCTTTAGATGCTTCCTGTATGCCAGTTTCATGTACCATCGCTTTGTAAACTTTATCGACGGTTCCTTGTCCAATAACAATCTGAAATTGACCATTTGCGGAAAAAGAACCTTTCACCAATGGCATTTGCTCCAACTTCTCATGATTTACTTTTTTCTCATCATCAAGAGCAAACCGCAGGCGGGTTACACAATGAGTGGCAGCATGTATATTTTTCACCCCACCAATAGCAGCTACAATATCAAGAGCTTCCTCACTATATTGAAGTCCTCCCGTTGATTTTTGCTGCTCGTTAGATTGTACAACCCCTTTATCTTTCACTTTTGTTCCTAATAAAACAGAATCGACTGCTATTACATCATTCTCTTCTGTTTTCCGTAACTCTTCAAACTGATCCCCGTTGGTTACTATGATAGGAGTTACGATGCTTTTAGCTTTTTCCTTAATAAAATCTAAGTCAAAGGTGACTAGGGGATCTCCTGCTTTTACTTTGTCTCCCGCTTCCACATGTGCTTCAAAACCTTCTCCTTTAAGCGCAACTGTCTCCAAACCAATATGAATTAATAATTCCAGTCCAGAAGGATGTAGTAACCCAATGGCATGCTTCGTAGGAAAAACTTGTATGACTTCCCCATCAAAGGGAGCCACTACTTTCCCATCCTTTGGGTCTATCGCTATTCCATCACCCATCATTTTCTCTGCAAAAGTCGGGTCTGGAACTTGATTTAAAGCAACCACATTACCACTTAGAGGAGAATATATTAAAATTTCTCCCGCTTCTTCTTTATTTGCCATTCAGTATGCCTCCTCCATGTTAGTAAATTTTTTAAGTTAGGCAAGGGGATTTTGTTTTAGCTTTCCCTGAAGTTTCTAAGAAATAACATAAAGTGAAACTTCAATTAGTGGCCGTTCCCCCTCTGATTGTTAGCAACCAAGGGTATAAAACTAATCGGACACTTACGGGCAGCCACCATGAAGCAAAGCTTCATCAACAAGGATGAAAAATTTAATGTTTTA
>JAWJLM010000050.1 GCA_040191315.1 Bacillaceae bacterium S4-13-56
ACATTTTCCCGTTATGCGCAGGAGCCACCAATCATATCTCAAGATTCCCCCATTTTTGCGCGTATGTTTCCATTATTCATCTCCAAACAAAATCAGAAAATAAATCAACGCAAATCCGTTGACTCACAATCTTTAGTTTGTTAGCATATTAGCATGGTAAAGTATTAAAGCAAAAGTGAAATACAATAGAAAATACAACACCAAAAATGATCATCATTTCACTTTTTGAAAAATGTTCATTACAATGAACTTTAACAAAAGAAAGGTTGTTTTGTCGATGAAGAAGCAAATGTTTGAAAAGCCATTAGGCATGCGTGATACATTGCCAGAACTCTATCAGCAAAAAGAAAGAGTAAGGAATGTTCTATCTGAACAGTTAGGGAGCTGGGGGTATCATTATCTTGATACGCCCATTTTGGAATATTACGAGACTGTTGGGGGAGCAAGTGCCATACAGGATCAACAGCTTTTTAAATTATTGGATCAACAGGGACATACTCTCGTGATGCGCCCGGATATGACAGCACCCATCGCACGAGTGGCTGCCTCAAGATTGAAAGACCAGCCGATGCCTTATCGCTTAGCTTATGCAGGTCCTGTTTTTCGTGCTCAACAGTTCGAGGGCGGACGTCCTGCCCAATTTGAGCAAGTGGGCATTGAGTTAATAGGAGACCCATCGATCTATGGCGATGGAGAAGTCATCGCACTTCTTGCCAAGTCACTCGAGAAAATTGGGCTCCCTGCTTATCAAATTACAGTCGGACATATTGGTTTCGTCCGCGGGCTTCTGGATGAAGTCTTTCCAGAGGATAAAGAAATTATTGAAAAGTTTATTCATCTTCTCCATAGAAAAAATCGTGTCGGTTTTGAGGAGTTATTAGAACATCAATCTATTAACCAACAAGATAAAGATCGCATCTTGCAATTGCTCACTTTGAAAGGAAATGGCGACTTAATTGATCGTGCTAGACAGGTGGCTCTATCTAATGAAAAAATGGTAGAAGCTCTTGAAGAATTAGGAGCTTTAAAGGGAGTCTTGAAAGGCTATGAAGTTACCGATGTCATGGAATATGATTTAACCCTGGTCAGCCATATGAGCTATTATACAGGCATTTTATTTGAAGGATATGCCCCAGGGCTTGGTGGATTAATTTGTAACGGTGGTCGTTATGATCAGCTACTCCCTGCTTTTCAATCGAATACATCGGCCACTGGATTTGCCATTCACTTAGATGATGTAATTGAGGCGTTAGGCCAGCAAGAATCCCAAGAAAAACCCGAAGTCTTATACTTTAAAAATCAACAGGAATTTCTTAAAGCTGTAAAAACAGCCGAGCAGTCCCGTTCAGAAGGAAAACGTGTGATCATCCAAAGAAAGGGGGAGGACCATGAATAGTCCATTGACCATTGCTATGCCTAAGGGTCGAATTTTTGAGGAGGCGGCAGATTTACTGAAAAAAGCAGGTTATGCCGTTCCAGATGACCCAGAGTCCTCTCGTAAGCTCATTCTTGATCTCCCGGGGCAAAATATTCGGTATATGATGGCGAAACCAATGGATGTAGTCACCTATGTTGAATACGGAGCTGCAGACATTGGAATTGCCGGGAAGGATGTTCTTTTGGAGCAGGATCGTGACGTGTATGAATTATTGGACCTTGAAATTAGTCCATGTTATTTGGCTGTGGCCGGCCTTCCTAATCAACCCATGAATTCGATCGCACCAAAAATTGCAACAAAATATCCGAATGTAGCCTCCCAATATTTCCGTGAACAGGGGGAACAAATCGAAATCATTCCTCTAAACGGATCGATTGAATTAGCTCCCCTTATAGGGCTAGCAGATCGAATTGTTGACATTGTTTCTTCGGGTAGAACCTTAAAGGAAAATGGACTTGTAGAATATGAAAAAACAACTTCTATTACCTCAAGATTTATAGCCAATCCAGTAAGTTATCGTTTTAAAGGGAAGCTCATAGATCCGATGGTGGAGAAATTGAGAAACCAAATCAGAGGAGGGTGGTAAGATGAAAATCATAAGTCCTAATGAATTGGACGTATTAAAGCGAAAAATAGATACGGGCAGCGAAGAACAACGAAAATCTGTTCAATCGATCATTGAGAATGTACGAAAAAGGAAAGATTCTGCACTAAAAGATTACACAAAAATCCTGGACAAGGCAGAGTTAGATGATTTTCGTGTGAGCGAGCAGGAAATTCAGGCTGCTATAGAAACTCTTCCATCTTCCATGATCAAAACAATCCAAGAGGCTATAGACAATATAAGAGAATATCATGAAAAACAAAAACGGCAATCATGGTTTATGACTCGAAACGATGGAACGATGCTAGGGCAGAAAGTAACCCCTCTTGATTCAGTTGGGGTTTATGTTCCTGGTGGCACGGCAGCTTATCCTTCCTCTGTCTTGATGAATGTGATTCCCGCTCAGGTCGCTGGGGTAGAAAGGATCGTCATGGTTTCTCCACCTGATAAAGATGGGAACTTGAGCAAGGGAGTCCTTGCATCCGCCTGCCTTTTAGGAGTTAAGGAAATCTATAAGGTGGGAGGCGCACAGGCTGTTGCCGCACTAGCTTATGGGACGGAGACCATTACTCCCGTCGATAAAATTACAGGACCTGGAAATATTTATGTTGCACTTGCCAAAAGAGAGGTCTTTGGAGATGTTGATATCGACATGATCGCGGGTCCATCTGAGATTGTAGTTTTATCAGATGAAACAGGCAACTCTACTGAAATTGCAGCAGACCTCCTCTCTCAAGCAGAACATGATGAACGCGCATCAAGCATTCTAGTTACTACCTCTGAAAAATTAGGTCATGAGGTTGCACAGCAGGTTGAAGATCAGCTTCGTACCTTGCCTAGAGAGGTTATTGCAAGAACTTCTGTTGAAAATTATGGAGGAGTCGTACTATGCAAGAATTTAACGGAAGCTATTGATGTAGTTAATCAGTTGGCGCCGGAGCACTTAGAAGTTTTAGTAGAAGAACCATTCACCTACTTAGATCAAATTCGGCACGCTGGTGCTATATTTATAGGGAAATACAGCTCAGAGCCTGTCGGTGATTATTTCGCAGGAACGAATCATGTTTTACCTACGAATGGAACAGCTAGATTTTCAAGTCCTCTTAATGTGGATGACTTTATGAAAAAATCAAGTGTCATTTATTATAGTCAACAAGCGTGGAAGGAAAACTATGAAAAGATAGCAGACTTTGCTCGCTTAGAGGGCTTTGAAGCTCACGCGAGAGCTGTTGAAATCAGGAAGCGAGGGAACTAGAGTGGAAGAACGTCGCAGTTATATTAATCGTCAAACAAGGGAAACGCAAATAGAGGTTAACCTGTTTATTGATGGAGATGGCAAATCAGAGCTAGATATCCAGGTGCCTTTTATGGCTCACATGATGGAGCTTTTTACGAAGCACGGCTTTTTTACTACAAATATTAAGGCTAAAGGGGATGTGGAGGTGGATGACCACCACGTAACGGAGGACCTTGGGATTTGTTTAGGTCAGGCTTTAAAACAGGCCCTTGGAACAAAAGAAGGAATTAAACGTTACGGTTCCTCTACCATTCCGATGGATGAAGCTCTGGTGACCGTGGCTGTTGATTTAAGTGATCGTCCACATTTGGAGTGGAAGGCTGAGTTACCTTCCACTAAACTTGGAACTTTTGATACGGAAAATGTCCACGAGTTTTTTTGGAAGTTCGCTTTGGAAGCTCGTATGAACTTGCATATAGTTGTTCACCATGGCCGCAATACCCATCACATCGTGGAGGCTATGTTTAAGGCTATAGCTAGGGCGTTGGATGAAGCTACGCAAATTGATCCGCGAATTCAAGGTATACTTTCTACGAAAGGAAGCTTAGGATAAATGATTGGGATTATAGATTACGGCATGGGCAATCTCTACAGTGTGGAAAAAGCCTTCGAGAGACTCCGTTTCCCAGCTTTTTTAAGTGGAGATCGTAAGGAGCTGGAGAAAGCTGATGGACTTCTTCTACCAGGCGTTGGTGCATTTCCTGACGCAATGAAGGCCCTTTACGAGCAAGAACTGGTGGACTGGGTTCAAGAAAAAGCAGCTAATGGGACACCTCTTTTTGGAATTTGCCTTGGAATGCAGCTTCTTTTTGAGGAAAGTGAAGAAATAAAGCCTACGAAGGGGCTGGGTCTTCTAGAAGGAAGGATTATTCCTTTTCGGGGAATGGATGGTCAGGGGAACCGCTATAAAGTGCCTCATATGGGATGGAATCGTTTGACCTTTGAACAACCCGATTCGCCTATTGTGAAAGATACAGAAGAAGGCTATGTGTATTTTGTACATTCATATCTGGCCGAGACTACCCCTGAATTGACGATTGCTTCTGCTACCTATGAAACGAAGGTGCCAGGTGTTGTAGGCAGAGGGAATGTTTTTGGTGCACAGTTTCACCCTGAA
This sequence comes from Bacillaceae bacterium S4-13-56, assembly GCA_040191315.1. Lineage (NCBI taxonomy): Bacteria > Bacillati > Bacillota > Bacilli > Caryophanales > Bacillaceae > Bacillaceae bacterium S4-13-56. The sequence continues at coordinate 4,457 of JAWJLM010000050.1, forward strand.
AAAAGTGGAGCAACAGGAATGAAGCTCTTAGAGAACTATTGCGATTTTGTTCAGAATAAAAAGGCTTAATGCTAATAGATAAACATGCATTTATTTAGAAAACTTGGCATTCGCCAAGCCTTTGTGGCGAATGGCTTAGTTGCACTTATGCAGATAGGAAAGTTTTATACTTTCCTATCTGTTAAAAAAATTTGAAATAGAGGGATACCATGGATATCGGAATATATCCGGCGATTGATATGCGAGGCGGCAAATGTGTACGTCTTTTGCAAGGAGATTATGCTAAAGAAACCATATATGGAGATTCTCCCTTTGATATGGCCAAAACCTTTGTAGAGGCTGGCGTCAAATGGATTCACATGGTGGATCTTGATGGAGCAAGGGATGGAAAGCGAATCAATGCGGAGCATGTACTTCGAGTGGCAAAAGAACTTCCTGTAAAAGTGCAAATTGGGGGAGGAATCCGTTCAGAAGAAGATGTCGCTTTTTACGTAGAACAAGGGGCCGATAGGGTCATTATTGGAAGTATTGCAGTTTCTAATAAAGAACTAACCAAAGAATTGCTGAAAAAATATCCTGGCAAAATCGCCATAGGATTAGATGTGAAAGACGGATTTGTTGCTACTCATGGGTGGTATGACACTTCTTCGGTCACAGCAGTAGAATTGGGAAAAGAATATGCACAGGCTGGAGCTTCCATTTATATCTACACGGACATATCTAAAGATGGAATGATGCAAGGTCCGAATGTACAGGCAATCACTGAATTGGCAGAAGAAACGGGGGTTCCTGTCATTGCTTCGGGAGGTGTTCGTGGGCAACAGGATGTGGAGGAACTGTCTACTTATCCAAGAAAATTGGTGGAGGGTGCGATTATTGGGAAAGCCCTTTATACAGGTGCAGTTAACCTCCGCAAGCTTATGAATGAGGTGGATAGCCATGCTGACTAAAAGAATTATACCCTGCCTTGATGTTAAAGAGGGCCGAGTCGTAAAAGGGATACAATTTGTTAATCTGCGCGATGCGGGCGACCCAGTTGAACTTGCTAAAGTGTATGATAAGCAAGGGGCGGATGAACTTGTATTTTTAGATATTTCAGCTTCACATGAAGGAAAGGAAACCATGATTGATGTTGTGCGAGAGGTTGCAGCAGAACTGGCTATTCCTTTTACGGTGGGAGGAGGAATTCGTACTTTAGAGGATATGAAAAGAGTACTGAGAGCCGGTGCAGATAAGGTCTCATTAAATACAGCTGCTATTGAAAATCCTTCTATTATCAAAGAAGGGTCTGACTTTTTTGGAAAGCAATGTATCGTTGTTGCTATAGACGCAAAGTTTGAACCAGAAGAAAGTAAATGGTATGTCTATACGCATGGAGGAAGAAAAAAGTCACAATATGAGTTGATTGAATGGGTTCGTAAAATAGAAGAACTGGGTGCAGGTGAAATCCTTTTAACGAGCATGGATCAAGACGGAGAGAAAAAAGGTTTTGATTTACCGTTATTGAAAGCTGTTCAGGAAATTGCAACCATTCCTGTCATTGCTTCTGGAGGAGCAGGAAGTGCCGAGCATTTTGTAGATGCATTTCAAGAAACCCAAGTCGATGCAGCATTAGCGGCTTCGATTTTTCATTATCAAGAAACATCCATTCAAGCTGTTAAGGAACAGTTAAAGGAGAAGGGAGTTCATGTGCGATGAACCAAAAGTGGATAGAAGAAGTTCGATTTGATGAAAAGGGATTAGTTCCTGCTATTGTTCAGGATAGTGCTAGTAAAGAAGTGCTGACCCTTGCCTATATGAACAAAGAATCGTTAACTAAAACAATTGAGACAGGTCAAACGTGGTTCTTTAGTCGTTCAAGGCAGGAGCTTTGGCATAAAGGAGAGACGTCAGGCAACACTCAAACAGTGCAATCCATAAAATATGACTGTGACCAGGATGCTGTACTTGTTTTAGTTGATCCAGCAGGTCCTGCCTGTCACACAGGAAGCTATTCTTGCTTTGATAAGACCGTGTATGGGAATGAGACAGTTGCAATAGAGGACCGTTACGCCATTATAAATGAACTAGAATCTTTACTTGCAAAAAGAAAGCAGGAGCTGCCAGAAGGATCCTACACCGCTTCCCTTTTCAAAGGTGGAGTCGATCGAATCGGGAAAAAGGTAATTGAAGAAGCGGGTGAGGTGGTTATTGCTGCCAAAAATCATGACCAAGAGGAAATGGCTTGGGAGGCTGCGGATCTATTGTTTCACACCTTACTTCTAATGACAGAAGAAAAGCTTTCAATTGATCGAGTCTTACAAGTTTTAGAAGAACGCCATCAATCAAAATAGTTGTGACATTTATCCCGCATGAACGAGCGGTAATCCCCCCACCAACTCTTTTCTTTTCACTTAAGACTTGAGGTGGGGGTACTACTCCCATGAAAATAAAACATTACATTTTTCATCCTTGTTGGTGAAGCTTGCTTCATGATTGGCTGCCCGTTCATGTCCGATTGGTTCAAGGCCCTTTAGGTGGGTGCTAACAATCAGTGGGGACGGAAACTGATTCGTTTTACTTTATAATTTTTTTCTGTGCATACGTGTGTTATAATGTCAACGCGTAGTCAGGAGGATTTTATCACAATGTCATCCCTAAGCCAAAAACAAAATGTTAATAAAATAGTTTCTATTCAACAAGATGCCAATTTTTACTTCCACAAAGGAGTCAAAGCTTTCCAAAAGCGTGATTTCCTTAAAGCAAAGAAGGCGTTTATTAAGGCAGTCGAATTAGCTCCTAGTGAACCACTGTTTAAGTGTCAGCTTTCAGTATTACACACAGAGATGGGCTCCTATCATGTCGCTAATCAACTTCTTAATGAAGTCCTAGAAGATTATCAGGAAGAATATAGTGATTGTTATTATTTGTTAGCTAATAATTTCGCGCATCTTGGTTTGTTTTATGAAGCTAAGAAGTATTCAAAAAAATATTTAGACACAGAGAATGATGGCGAGTTTGTAGAGGATGCTAGCCAGTTATTAGAGTTAATAGAGTTAAACGAGGAAGAAATGGATGAAGATTGGATGTTTCAAGAAGAGGACGAACTCCTCATGCATCAGGAATCTGTTTTTTATCACATGGAACGGGAAAATTGGAAAGAAGCCCTTCCTATACTCAATGAAATGCTAGCGTTATATCCCGATCAGGTCTCTGTTAAACACGATTATGCTTATGTAATTTTCCAGTTGGGTCATAAAGATGAAGCAATTAAGCTTGAAGAGACTTGGCTTGAAAATGAACCGGGATCCCTTCATAGTCATTGTAATCTTGCTCAATTTTACTATTTAGAGCAATCCGAGAAAGCGAAGAATCACATGGAGATTCTTCAACTAGTATATCCTATGCATGATGGACAAAAATTAAAAGTAGCAGTTACCTTAGCGAAGGTAGGATATTATAAAGAAGCATATGACCGTTTTTTAATACTTCAAAAAAGGAACCTTAAAGAATATCGATCCTATTTTCAATGGTTCAGTATATCAGCTTATAAAACGGGTCACCTATCTAAAGCACTTGAGCTATGGGAAGAGGGCTTGAAGAAATTCCCTTGCTTATCGCAAAAGAAAGGACCTTGGGAATGGTAACGAAGACATTTAGACTATTAAGCTGGTTATAGAGCATATAAATAGACCCCCGGGGGTATAACTGATACTATAGGGGTTATAGAAAAAAGATACATTGCCGAAAAGGGGCTGATTTTGTGGAAGAACGTATTTATGATGTTATTATTGCGGGTGCAGGTCCAGCTGGAATGACAGCTGCCGTTTATGCGTCTCGTGCTAATCTAGACACCTTGATGATTGAGAGAGGTGTACCAGGTGGCCAGATGGCAAACACAGAAGAAGTAGAAAATTATCCAGGGTATGATCATATTCTTGGCCCAGAACTATCTACCAAAATGTTTGACCATGCCAAAAAATTTGGAGCAGAATATGCTTATGGAGATATTAAAGAGGTCAAGGATGGAAAAGAATATAAGACCGTTGTGGCTGGGAGTAAAGAATATAAAGCACGTGCGGTCATTATAACAACTGGTGCGCAATATAAAAAAATGGGGGTTCCAGGAGAACAAGAACTTGGTGGCCGTGGAGTTTCTTATTGTGCTGTTTGTGATGGTGCTTTCTTTAAAGAGAAAGAGCTTTTCGTCATTGGTGGTGGAGACTCTGCCGTGGAAGAGGGTGTCTATCTAACACGTTTTGCAAAAAAAGTAACCATTGTTCACAGAAGAGATCAATTGAGAGCACAAAAAATTCTACAGCAACGTGCATTCGATAACGAGAAAATTGATTTCATTTGGAATACAGTCGTTGAAAAAATCAGCGAGAAGGATGGAAAAGTAGGAAGTGTGACCCTAAAGAACAGGGAAACAAATGAAACTTACGATGCTCCAATTGATGGTGTCTTTGTTTATATTGGTATGGTTCCATTAAGCAAACCTTTCGAATCTTTAGGAATTACTAATGAAGAAGGATATATTGTTACTAATGAAAAAATGGAAACACAAGTACCAGGTATTTTTGCTGCTGGTGACATCCGTGAAAAGGAATTAAGACAAATTGTAACAGCTACAGGTGACGGAAGTATAGCGGCTCAATCTGCTCAACATTATATTGAAAATCTGTTAGAAGAATTAAAAGCAGCTAAGTAGTACAGTTGTCCAAGTACTTCTTCAAAGCAAGAGATATAAAGTAACTGCAATTTAACTCTGTTGTAACATGTATGAAACATTTATGGGGTACAATAATAAACATAGAATTGACCCCCTTTTAATAGATATATTTTGAAAGCGTAGGCCCCTTGGTCTGCGCTGATTTTTTTTGCTTATCCCACACGAACGGGCAGTCATACCCCCACCTCAAGTTTTAAGTGAAATGAAAAGAGTAGGTGGGGTATTGGATCCCATGAAAATAAAACATTAAATTGTTCATCCTAGTTGGTGAAGCTTGCTTGCCCTTTTTATTGAGTTTTGCAAGGTGACGGAGCTCGAAAGTGAATAATAGGGGCGTTTTAATTGAGTTTAGCAAGGCGATAGATCTCGAAAGTGAATAAAAAGAGCGTTTTAATTGAGTTTCACAAGGTGATAGAGCTCGAAAGTGAATAAAAAGAGCATTTTAATTGAGTTTTGCTGTTTGATAAGGCCCGAAAGTGAAAAAAAAGAGCGTTTTAATTGAGTTTCACAAGGTGACGGAGCCCGAAAGTGAATAAAAAGAGCGTTTTAATTGGGTTTCACAAGGTGACGGAGCCCGAAAGTGAATAGAAAGAGCGTTTTAATTGAGTTTCACGAGGTGATAGAGCCCGAAAGTGAATAAAAAGAGCATTATAATTGAGTTTTGCAAGGTGACGGAGCCCGAAAGTGAATAAAAAGGGCGTTTTAATTGAGTTTCATAAGGTGGAAGAGCCCGAAAGTGAATAAAAAGAGCATTATAATTGAGTTTCACAAGGTGATAGAGCTCGAAAGTGAATAAAAAGAGCGTTTTAATTGAGTTTCATAAGGTGACGGAGCCCGAAAGTGAATAATAAGAGCATTATAATTGAGTTTCACAAGGTGGAAGAGCTCAAAAGCATTTTTAATCGTCAAATCTTAAAAAAGCCCCCACACAAGGGCCTGTCCTGACACTTGGAGCCCCCAAACATCATTAAATGTTCGGGTCCCTTAAGTCGCCTACGGGTTTCTTTTTAATGTATAATAATAGTATGAGTCAAAGAAAGTTGGGGTGTTGATGCAGAGAATAACGAATTGTATTTTAAATTATAATGGTTCCCTTCTGATGCTTCAAAAACCTAGTCGAGGGTGGTATGTAGCGCCAGGAGGAAAAATGGAGGTGACGGAGTCCATTAAACAATCTGTAACAAGGGAATTCAAGGAGGAGACGGGATTAGTCCTTCAAGATCCCCAATTAAGAGGTGCTTTCACAGTCATTATCGAGGAGCAAGGAAAAGTTGTTGATGAGTGGATGATGTTTACTTTTTACTGTGAAGAATTTTCGGGACAGCTGTTAGAACATAGTGAAGAAGGTAAGTTGGAATGGGTACCAATGAACGCTTATTCCGATTTGCCTATGGCACCAGGTGATTATCATATCTTTGACCATATATTAGAAAGCAATCAGCTCATTTATGGGACTTTTACATACACAGAAGATTTCACATTAATTTCCATTGATTTAGATCCGCCAAGACCATAGGATTAGGAGGGGTTACACATGACAAAAGTAAGCGAAGAAACACAACTAGTGATTATTACGGGTATGTCTGGAGCAGGAAAAACGGTTGCTATCCAAAGCTTTGAGGATTTGGGATTCTTTTGTATTGATAACCTCCCACCGGCCTTGTTGCCAAAGTTGTTAGAACTCATGAAGGATTCAAAACATGACATTCAAAGAGTGGCTTTAGGAATGGATCTAAGAGGTAGAGAGTTTTTTGATTCATTGTTTGGAGCATTAGATAAGCTTGCGAATGAAGAATGGTTACAAGAACATATTTTATTTTTAGATGCTGATGACCAAACTCTGGTTACAAGATATAAAGAGACACGTCGTTCTCACCCTCTTGCACCTGAGGGTACCCCTTTAGAAGGGATTCGCCAGGAAAGAGTGATTCTTGAGGAACTGAAAGGAAGAGCTCAAAGTATTATAAATACAACACAATTAAAGCCAAGAGAGTTACGTGAAAAAATCCTTTCCTCCTATTCTAAGAAAACACAACAGGTTTTTTCCGTAAATGTGATATCCTTTGGATTTAAGCATGGGATTCCTATTGATGCAGACCTCGTGTTTGATGTTCGTTTCTTGCCAAATCCACACTATGTAGAACATATGCGACCACTCACTGGACTGGATTCGGATGTTGCATCTTATGTTTTTAAATGGACAGAAACACATAAGTTCATAGAAAAGCTTTTTGATTTGCTTCAATTTATGCTTCCTCAGTATAAAAGAGAGGGAAAAAGTCAGTTAGTAATTGCGATTGGGTGTACAGGTGGACAACATCGATCGGTTGCACTTGCTGAATATACGGCTAAACATTTTTCTAAGGATTATATCACCCATGTCACTCATCGTGATATTGATAAGAGAAAGGGTTTGTAGTGAATGACAAAGAAGGAAGTACCCCGAATTGTTGTAATTGGCGGGGGTACAGGATTACCCGTCTTGTTACGAGGCTTAAAGAATTACCCGATAGATATTACCGCGCTTGTTACGGTAGCGGATGATGGAGGAAGCTCGGGAAGACTTCGTGATGAGATGGAAATTCCAGCACCAGGAGATATTAGAAATGTTATTGCTTCCTTATCGACGGCAGAACCAATGATCCTAGAACTTTTTCAGCATCGTTTTAAAAACGGTAATGGATTATCTGGCCATTCCTTAGGTAATCTACTCCTTGCTGCAATGACCGCCATAACAGGGGATTTTTATAATGGAATTAAGGAAATTTCAAGAGTATTAAATGTGAAAGGGACTATCCTACCCATTGCTAATCAGAATATGGTATTGCATGCAGAAATGATGGACGGTACTTTTGTATCAGGAGAATCAAATATCCCCAAAGCTAAAAAGAGAATTAAGCGTGTCTTTTTAAGTCCTCAGCCCGTTCAACCTTTACCTGAGGCTGTGGAAGCTATACAAAACGCGGACTTTATTGTTATAGCACCAGGGAGCCTGTATACCAGCACTTTGCCTAATATGATCGTTCCACAAATTGCGGACGCCATGAGAAATACAAATGCACAAGTGGTTTATGTATGTAATGTCATGACTCAGGATGGAGAAACGAATGGGTATTCAGCTGCTGATCATATTGAGGCTATTGAGGAACATGTTGGAACTGATTGTGTAAGTGGAATTATTGTTCATAATCGTCCCATTGACTTAGATATTCGAAAACGTTATGCAGTAGAAAATTCAGAGCCTGTTATTTATGATACGGACCGATTAAAGAAAATGGGAATTGAAGTTATTGAGGAAGATATCATTGAATTGTCTAAAAAAGGATTACTTCGTCATAATACAGAAAAGATTTCGAAGCTTATTTATCAGTTACTACTAAAAACTTAGGTAGGGGGGTGTTGAATTTGTCGTTTGCATCAGAGACAAAAAAAGAATTGACCAATGTTACGGTTGACATGTGCTGTGCTCGTTCAGAATTAGCAGCACTGATTCGGATGAATGGCTCTGTTTCCTTATCCAATCATCAATATGTTCTAGACGTACAAACCGAAAACGCTGCGATAGCACGCCGAATCTACACCCTTATTAAAATGATATATTTCCATCCAATAGAACTGTTGGTTCGTAAAAAAATGAGATTAAAAAAGAACAATGTGTATATCGTAAGACTAAAAGAAGGTGTTCGCAGTTTGCTTAAAGACTTAGAAATTTTAAGAGAGCCATTTGAACTAGTGAGAACAATTTCTCCTAGTTTTACAAAGAAAAAATGTTGCCGTAGATCTTACCTTCGAGGAGCTTTTTTGGCGGGTGGTTCTGTTAACAATCCAGAAACTTCTTCCTATCATTTAGAGATCTTTACAATTTATGAGGAACACAACGAGGCATTGTGTAAGTTAATGAACTCATTTAAGTTACATGCTAGATCTCTTGAAAGGAAAAATGGATACATTTGCTATCTTAAGGAAGCAGAGAAAATTACAGAGTTTCTAGTAAATATAGGAGCCCATCAAGCGCTGTTACGATTTGAGGATATTCGTATTATGAGAGATATGAGAAATTCAGTCAATCGCTTGGTGAACTGTGAGACTGCTAATCTTAATAAAACGATTGGTGCAGCTTTTCGTCAAGTGGAAAATATAAAGTATATAGAAAACACAGTTGGTTTAGGAGCTCTTCCTGAAAAACTTCGTGAGATTGCAGAGCTTCGCGTAAAACATCAAGATGTAACATTAAAAGAATTGGGTGAACTTATGTCTGCACCCATTAGTAAATCGGGTATAAATCACCGTTTACGTAAGATCGATGAATTTGCTGAAAAAGTTAGAAAAGGAGATATTATTCATGAATAACACCTTTTCATTTCATGCTTTTTCTGATATAATTTTCTAAAATTATTCGAGGGAAAATTTAACTTAGGCTCAGAAATGGGCCTTGTTTTTTCTAGTTTGATTGATAACGCTTTCTTTCAGGGAGGAGGAGAAATATGGATAAGGAAATTAAAATTGACTTGAAGACGGGACTACAAGCCCGCGCGGCAGCTCAGTTTGTTCAAGAAGCTAATAGATTTTCTTCTGAGATATTTATTGAAAAGGATTCTAAGCGAGCGAATGCAAAGAGTATTATGGGATTAATGAGCATTGCCCTAGGGCCCGGTGAAACATTCACTCTAATTGCAGAGGGCAAAGATGAGGAACAAGCAATTGAGGTGCTATCAAAGTTTGTAAGTACACCCGTATCATAACTGATTAGTAGCAGAGTAAGTATAATACTAATTGTGATTTGATGAACAAGCAAATACACTTTGTTTTCATTTTGTAAAAACAAAAAAGACGAGTTCCAATAAATGGGACTCGTCTTTTATTACAAGATAAGAAATTTCGGAGGATCGTAGGTTAAAGCAACGACATCGTATTGGGACTGCGATTACTCGTCCCTCCGAAATGATTGGCAACGCCTACGTGACCCACATCCTGTGGGCCTCACCGCCTTACGTCGATGATCGAGGGCGCTTGCGCTTTTCTTACTAATCAGTTAGTTTTTTTTCCATTACTTTGTCAATTAATCCATATTCTACAGCTTTTGCTGCACTCATGAAGTTGTCACGATCTGTGTCGCGTTGGATAACGTCAAGAGGCTGACCAGTACGTTCAGATAGAATTTGGTTAAGTTTTTCACGCATTTCAATAATTCTTCTTGCATGGATTTCAATATCAGATGCTTGACCTTGAGTTCCACCAAGTGGTTGGTGGATCATGACTTCACTATTTGGTAATGCAAATCGTTTACCTGGTTCCCCAGCAACTAGTAGAAATGCCCCCATAGAAGCCGCCATGCCGATACAGATTGTAGATACTTTCGGCTTAATGAATTGCATCGTATCATAAATTGCCATGCCTGCTGTAATGGATCCTCCCGGAGAGTTAATGTATAGGGAGATGTCTTTTTCAGGGTCCTCAGCTGCTAAGAATAGTAGCTGTGCAACGATTGAATTCGCTACATTGTCATCAATTGCACTTCCAAGCATAATGATTCGATCTTTAAGTAATCGTGAATAAATATCATAGGCACGTTCTCCACGATTTGTTTGTTCAATAACTGTAGGTATTAAATTCATGGAAATACCCCTCCTCAAAATGTTTTTTTGTAAATGCTTATGCTATGAACTTATCATACACATTTGGTCAATAAAGGTCAAAGAATTAACCTTACTGATTAGACCTTCGTAATTTAAGTGAACCACATAATATGTATTCCTTATTGTATGCTTCTTTATACTCTCCCCTTTTTCCTGCAATCGTTTCTAAATTTTTTGCTTGGCAAGGACAAATTTCTACCACCCATGTAAAAAAATAGATTCTATTCAATGTATTCAATTTTTCGACCGTTTAGAATTTATCTTCTCTAGGCATGATTGCCAATTCTTCGTTGGAATATACAGTTTTCCATTATCTTAGTCCGGAACAAAGTACATATTTTCAACCTACGCTGGGCAAATTATGTAGGATAGGTAGATTTGGGGTGAGAAAATTGTTTTGGTTTTTAAAAAAGGGAACGAATGAAAATAAGAATTCCACTTCGAAAGTAGAGCTCGATAAAAGTCTTAAAAGAAATATAGATAAGGTCCACCAATTATTTTCTGAAGACATTAATGCTGACTTTATATCAAGATCTGTCGAAAACAAAAATTCAGGTCTGAAAGGACAGCTGTTTTTTTATCAATCTATTACAGACGTAAAGAGGTTAGAAAGGGAGGTCATTAAACCATTATTAGAAAATAAAATGGAAAGAATTGAATCTAACCTATACATTGATAGTTTGAAAAAAATAGATGATTTCGATGAATTAGTTGATTCTGTGAACAGCGGAAAAGTAATCTTGTTAGTCGATGATCAAGAGTACGGATTGGAGTTGGACTTAACCAATTACGAACATCGTGCGATTGAGAAGGCTGAAAATGAAAATTTGGTCAAAGGCCCCAAAGAAGCTTTTACTGAATCTTTAAGTACAAACTTATCATTGATTAGAAAAAATATACACGACAAAGATTTAATTTCAGAAAAGGTTATTCTAGGAGAGCGCTCTAAAAATGCGTTAGATATTTTGTATATTAAGGATCTTGTGAACGAAGATATTCTGCAAAATGTAAAGGATAGGATTTCTACAATCAAGGATGATAATGTACGCAATCTTGAGTTATTAGAACAACATATTGAAGATAATCCAAATTCGATCATGCCTACCATTCTATATACGGAACGACCTGATCGAGCCTCATGGTATCTAGAAGATGGATATATAGTTTTACTTATGGATAATTCATCCGCCTGTCTTATCTTACCGGTTACATTTTGGGCATTTTTGCAGAACCCAGAAGACTACTACCTGCGTTTTATGTTTGGTAATTTCTCAAGGATCATTCGACTTATTTCTTTTTTTATTACCATCTTTGTTTCCGCAATCTATGTGGCAGTTACAAATTATCATAGCGAGATGATTCCACCAGACCTCCTATTTGCCATTGCAGCTTCAAGAGAAAGGGTACCCTTTCCTATCTTTTTTGAAATATTAATGATGGAATTAGCCTTCGAAATTATAAGGGAGGCAGGACTGCGAATTCCAAGTCCTCTTGGTCCAACGATTGGGATTGTCGGTGCCCTAATCCTAGGCCAGGCAGCCGTAGAGGCTAATATTGTTAGCCCTATCGTCGTCATTATTGTAGCTCTTAGTGGATTATCATCATTTGCATTATCCGATGTAAGCATTAATTATGCCATGAGAATTAGCCGCTTTCTTTTTATAGTTAGTGCTGCTGTTTTTGGATTCTTTGGACTTTGCGGAGCATTTCTTCTTTGGACAATTTATTTAACTTCCATACGTTCTTTTGGTGTTCCTTATTTGGCTATTTTACCAATCTCGAAAAGATCCTCAAAAGGAACCATGTTTAGAAGAAGTGTTAAGTCTGAAAAATGGCGTCCTCTATATTTGAATCCAAAAGATTCTACTAAAAAATAGGAGATCGTTTATGAAGGGTAATATTCAAGGAAAGGAAATCTATGCATTAATTTTGCTTGTGGTAGGGAGTCATCTAGCTGACACGACTCCTACTATTCTGGCACAATCAGGAAAGAATGCCTTTTGGCAAATGCCAGTGGTTGCGTTTGTAGTCATGCTTCCTTCCTTATTGGTCTTATTGTATTTATTAAAAAAATATAAAGATAAAAATCTGGTTACTCTAATAAAAACAATTTTAGGAAAATATGTTGGTGGATTTGTTGTTATCTTACTGTGTTTGCTTGTCTTTGCTGAGCTATTTTCATACAGTCGTACAACAATAGATGAATTGAGTAAAATGTATTTTCCTAATTCACCAATCATTGTGATGTACGGCATTCTCATTTTTATTTGTATTGTTGGGGCTAGGAAGGGATTTGAAAACATTGCAAATACCGCCTGGATTGTGGTTCCTTACATAAAAATAAGTGTATTCTTATTAGCGATCCTCATCATGCAGGAAGCCATATGGAATCGTATTTTTCCCATTTGGGGGGATGGTTTATGGGTGCTTGTAGTAGAAGGAGCCAAAAAGGGCTCTTTATTTGCGGACGTTTTCTTAGTTGTAGTTGCATATAATCAGATGAAATCTAGGAAATCCTTTGTTGGTGCAACGGTCTTTGGGTCCTTTACTGCCTTGATTGAAGTCACTTTCTTCTTTTTAGTTTATAGTGTTGTGTTTGATTATAAGTCTATTGATAATGTGTCTTCACCGTTTCATGAAATGACTCGCTATGTTTCCTTTGGAACTTTCGTTACGAATTTAGAAACATTTTTTATGTTTTTTTGGTTATTTACCATGATGATTCGGTATGTGTTTTTGCTATATATAGTGGCATGGATATTTGGAGAACTGTTTAAAATAAAAGATTTTGAGCCATTATTGATTTCAATTGGTTTCTTAGCAGTTGTGGTAGGGATAGTTCCTCATGATTCTATTGAAAACACACTTATTGTTCGGGATTATATTATGAATGGGATGACTCTCTTTTATTTTATTCTTCCATTTTTATTGTGGAGTGTATCGAAGATTAAAGGAGATTTATCAACATGAAAAAGGTAATAGTTTGTTTGTTGTTACTAACGATTTTATCGGGATGCTTTGATCGTACAGAGGTGGAAGAGAAGGCCTATGTAATAGCCCTTGGGCTTGATTTACCAGAGGACAAAGAAAGCAATCAATTTGATATTTCTATGCAAATTGCCAATCCCGAATCAAGTTCCATTGCATTAGGGGGTGGACAGTCCAGTGAGCCGCCAAAGGAAACGGTTACGATTAGAGCTAATGATTTAATTGCGGCTCGAAGCACCGCTAATACAGTGGTGTCTCGTCAACTTACGTTTGATCATACGAACATATTGGTTGTATCTGAGGAGTTGGCTCGTTCAAAAAAATTTATTAATGTTATCCAGGCTGCTTCGCGTGATCGGCAGCTTCGCCGCGGGTTACAGATTGTTGTTTCCAAAGAAAGAGCAAGTGAATTCCTCAGAAATAATAACCCAACTACAGAAACAAGGCCCCATAAATACTTTCGTTTTATAATGGAAGATGCAGCTCAACAGGGGTTTATACCAGACGCTGACCTTCATCGATTTTTTCAAATTACAGAAGGGGACGCTGATCTGTTTTTGGCAGCTTATGCTACCGCTACTCCAGAGCAGGGGAATAAGAATGGTTTGGAGGATGAATATGTTGCAGGTGAAGTTCCAATTCAAGCTGGATCAAAAACTCAGTTCATAGGCTCTGCTGTATTTAAGGAAGGGCAAATGATTGATACATTAACTGGCGAGGAAACACGTCTAGCCATCCTATTAGATAACACACAAAAATATGTATTTGGTCTAGGAACGTATAAAGATCCCAAATCAGAGGAGTTTCGAATTACAGCACGGTTTATGCCTTTGGATTCAGCAGAGATTAAAATTGAGCTAGATAAAAACAACCAAGCAACAATTAATGTAGATGTGCCCTTTAATTTGGAACTTCTGGCAGTCCCGAGTCTTATCAATTATTTTACTAACCAAAAGAATAAAGAGCTTTTAAAAAAGACTATTGAAGAGAGTTTGGAGAAAAAGTCAGAGGAACTTGTCAAAAAGACTCAAGAGGTATATGGAGCAGAACCGTTTTACTGGTCACTCTATGTTAGAAAATATTTTAAAACAATTAAAGAATATGAAAAAGCGGATTGGAATAAAAAAATATATCCTCATGCAAAAGTGAATATTAATTACTCCTTGAACCAATTAACCTATGGAAAACTAATTAAAAATTCAAATTTAAATGAGATTAGGGATTGATCGTATGTTTATTGTTTGGACTTTAGCAATAGGAGTAGGACTCTATACTTTGAGGTTTGGCCAATATCTTCGAAAAGAGGGGAATAGAACAGGTGGAATGGCAGTATGGATATTAGCTGTAATGTCAATGACAGCCCCCATTCTCCTCCATATTTTCAACGTGTTCATTTAAGTTGAATTTTTGGGGAACAGTAATAAAATGGATATTTATTGCTAATTTTTTCTATAAATAGGGGGAGGTTTTTGTAAAAATAAAAAACCTTCTCATTTTGGAATGAGAAGGCTAGCGCGCTCGAAGGGATTCGAACCCCCGACTGACGTAGAACCGGAATCTACCGCTCTATCCAACTGAGCTACGAGCGCATGTATTCATTTTTAAAACGGCACAATCTATTATACGAAGGAAAACGATAAAACGCAACCGTAGTTTTTAGGTGTATATACACCTGAGAGGACAAAAAAGTGAATAATATGAAAAAAATAACGAAATATTTTAAAATGTGATTTTTTTGAAAATGGTATAATTTTCATTGGTGGGTAATATATTGAAAAAAGAGGGGGACTTTACTAAATGGTTCGTCTTAGGGACTTATATCATGTGCCTAGCTATAAGAACAATTTAAAGAGAAAGTCACCAGCCATGTCGATCACAGAATATTCTAATGTTAAAAAGAGAATGAATGAGTATTCTGTCTTAGGGAAAAAAAGACAGAGAAGAAGTTCCATTCGCTTATATATGGAGCATAGAACAGTTGCTACGATCTTTTGTTTTCATCCAGAGGCAAAAAATGGGGTTTTTGATAAATGGGAGGGCAGGATTCAGGATATTGGGCTAGACGGTTTGTGTTTTGTATCGACTGATCCTATCATGGATGGTCCGATTTTGATGTTTGACTTCATTTTGTTTGGACAACCATACCGATGCTTTGGCAAAGTTGTTTGGTCTAGAAAAGAGGTTGATGGCAGCTTGCTCTACGGAATTGATTTTTTTTCTACACTAAAACAACAGGAAGAAAGAAAAAAGCTTATTCAAGATGAGGTAAAAAGGCGCATAAATAGGGGATTTGCTGTGCAATAAGCAATGTATAAAAGTTTAAGGAGATTTGTATCCTATGGAAGTAGTGGTCTACACAAGGTCAGTCTGCCCTTTATGTGAAATAGTGAAGGATTACTTAGAAATCTTAAAGTTAGAGGTCCCTTCATTAGAATGGAAAGAAGTTGACATTTATCAGGATGATGAATT
Organism: Bacillaceae bacterium S4-13-56; assembly: GCA_040191315.1. Taxonomy (NCBI): domain Bacteria; kingdom Bacillati; phylum Bacillota; class Bacilli; order Caryophanales; family Bacillaceae; species Bacillaceae bacterium S4-13-56. The sequence continues at coordinate 20,261 of JAWJLM010000050.1, forward strand.
GTTAGAGGAGTATCAAATTCGCATTCCTGTTGTAGTTTATCAAAAGCAAGTTCTCGCTGAGGGAAATGTAGAATATGATTTTTTGAAGAAAAAAATTTTCGAAAATATGTAAGGGTTACCATCCTTATGATTGTTGGGTTGCAAACTTTGACACTTCATTTTAGAGGTAAAACAATAATTTTTTTAGTTGCAACCCATATGCACCATTGTTAAAATATACATGAAATGAGTTACCTATTTTTTTGCCCTGAGCGGGACATAATACACCATAGCGGGGAGATAATATCCCACACACTCTTCAGGAAGGGGTTCTACCATGAGGGAACTTATAGATCTTCAACTAAAACTATTCCCTGATCTTGTTCATGTTATGCAAAGGAGATATCAACTTCTGCATTTCATACAATTAATGGAACCAATTGGAAGAAGAGCTCTTGCTGAAAGTAGTAATCTTGCGGAAAGAACGGTTAGAAGTGAAGTTGATTTTCTTCAAGAAATAGGTTTGATTGATATTACTTCAAAAGGAATGAACGTCACTAGAGAGGGAAAGCAGCTTATCCAACAGTTCGGCGAAATTATGAAAGAAATGTCAGGAATTAGGGTTTTAGAAAAAAAGATATCGGAAACATTAAATATAGGCCATGTAATTATTGTTTCTGGTGATAGTGATCATCAGCCATGGGCTAAGCAAGAAATGGGAAGGGCTTGTGTAAATTATCTCAAATCCATCTTAAAGGAAAGTCGGACGATAGCGGTAACCGGTGGGTCATCAATGGCGGCGGTTGCTGAAATGATGAACCCCACTGAAGTTCCTGAAGGCTGTCTCTTTGTACCAGCTAGGGGTGGGTTAGGAGAGCAAGTTGAAAATCAAGCCAATACCATTTGCGCAGAAATGGCCAAAAAGGCTAGAGGAAAATATCGACTTCTATATGTGCCAGACCCTATTAGCGAAGAATCTTATCAATCGATGATTGAGGAGCCTTCTATAAAAGAGGTCCTCGAGGTTATTCGAAAGCCCGATGTAGTTATCCATGGAATTGGAGAAGCTATAACAATGGCTACTAGGAGAAGAACCAATGAACAAGATATGAAAAAGATACATGAAAGACAAGCTGTTGGTGAATCCTTTGGATATTACTTCGACAAACAGGGGGAGATTGTTCATCGCGCCCGCACTGTCGGTTTGCAATGGGATGACTTGCCAAAGGTTAATCATGTGATCGCCCTCGCTGGAGGAAAATCAAAAGCAGCAGCTATCCTGTCTTATTTTAAAAAAGGTTTTAGTGATGTGCTAATTACCGATGAAGGGTCTGCAATAGAAATTTTAGAACAAATTTAGGTTTTAAAAACTAAGACAATTCACAGATAGTGAGGAGTCAAGTTTTTCAAATAAATTAGGAATTACAAATTAAGGAGGAATTCTCATGACAGTTAAAATTGGTATTAATGGATTTGGGCGTATTGGACGTAATGTTTTTCGTGCAGCATTAGCTAACGAAAACGTAGAAGTAGTAGCAGTAAATGACTTAACAGATGCAAATATGCTTGCACACTTGTTAAAGTATGATTCCGTTCATGGAACATTAAATCAAGAGGTTTCTGTTAATGGAACTAATCTTGTAGTTGGAGGAAAAGAAGTTAAAGTGCTCTCAGAGCGGGACCCTGCTCAGTTAGGTTGGGGCGATTTAGGAATAGATATCGTTATCGAATCTACGGGACGCTTTACTAACCGAGAAGATGCTCAAAAGCATATGGAAGCAGGAGCTAAAAAAGTAATTATCTCAGCTCCGGCTAAGAACGAAGACTTAACTGTTGTTATGGGTGTTAACGAAGACAAGTATGATCCTGCAAGCCATCAAATACTTTCCAATGCTTCTTGTACTACAAACTGCCTTGCACCTTTTGCAAAAGTTCTTAACGATAAATTTGGTATTAGGCGTGGAGTAATGACTACTATTCATTCTTATACAAATGACCAACAAATTCTAGACCTTCCACATAAGGACTACCGTCGTGCTCGTGCAGCAGCTGAAAACATTATCCCTACAACAACAGGGGCTGCTCAAGCAGTTGCATTAGTACTTCCAGAGCTAAAAGGAAAACTTACTGGTATGGCTATGCGTGTTCCAACTCCAAACGTTTCTATCGTAGACTTTGTAGCGGAGTTAGATAAAGATGTTACTGTTGAAGAAATTAATGCGGCCTTCAAATCAGCTGCTGAAAATGAATTGCAAGGTATTCTTGGATACAGTGACGAGCCATTAGTGTCTCGTGACTATAATGGAAATACCCATTCTTCCATTGTAGATGGACTTTCTACCCTTGTTCTTGAAGGTAACATGGTTAAGGTTATTTCTTGGTACGATAACGAAACTGGTTATTCTAACCGTTGTGTAGATTTAGCGGTTTATCTTGACCAAAAAGGATTATAATAACAAAGAATACTCGGAATCCGTCGATAGGGAATCGTGTATGCACAAACAAAGGAGGAGGACTGATCCTCCTCCTTTGTTACTACATATGGCCACTGGTCACAATATAAGGAGGTTCTACTGTTGAATAAACAATCAATTCGCGACGTAGAAGTAAAAGGTAAACGCGTATTTTGTCGTGTGGACTTTAATGTTCCTATGAAAAATGAAGAGATCACAGACGATACAAGAATTCGTGCAGCCCTACCAACCATTCAATATTTAATGGAGCAAGGGGCGAAAGTAATTCTAGCCAGCCACCTAGGACGTCCCAAGGGTCAGGTTGTTGAAGAACTTCGCCTAAATGCTGTTGCTCAGCGTTTAAGTGATTTATTAAATAAATCTGTTGTGAAGACAGATGAAGCTTACGGTGATGAAGCAAAGGAAGCCATTTCTCAATTGGAAGCTGGAGACGTTCTATTGTTAGAAAACGTTCGTTTCTATCCTGGTGAGGAAAAAAATGATGAAGAACTTGCTAAACAATTTGCAGAGCTAGCTGACCTTTACGTTAATGATGCATTTGGTGCAGCTCACAGAGCCCATGCATCTACGGAAGGGATTGCTCACCACCTTCCAGCAGTAGCTGGTTTTCTCATGGAAAAAGAGCTACAAGTACTAGGAAGTGCCCTTAACAATCCAGAGCGTCCATTTACAGCGATTATTGGTGGAGCGAAGGTGAAAGACAAAATCGGGGTTATTGATAATCTTTTGGACAAAGTAGATAATCTTATCATTGGTGGAGGATTAGCCTATACTTTTGTCAAAGCACAAGGATATGAAATAGGAAATTCTCTTCTAGAAGAAGATAAAATAGATCTTGCCAAAGAATTCATGCAAAAGGCAAAGGATAAGGGAGTTCGTTTCCTTATGCCTGTTGATGCAGTTGTTGCGGATGATTTCTCAGATGACGCGAATATAAAAGTGGTAGATATTAAGGACATTCCATCTGACTGGGAAGCTCTTGATATTGGACCAAAAACAGTGGCGTTTTTTGCAGAAGCTATCTCCAACTCTAAGCTTGTGATTTGGAATGGACCAATGGGAGTTTTTGAACTTAATTCATTTGCGAATGGAACAAAAGGTGTAGCAGATGCATTGGCGAAAACAGAAGGATATACTGTTATTGGTGGAGGAGATTCAGCAGCAGCAGTTGAAAAATTTGGATATGCTGAGAAAATGGATCATATTTCCACAGGTGGAGGAGCTTCTCTAGAGTTCATGGAAGGAAAAGAACTTCCTGGAGTAGTAGCATTAAATAATAAATAAAGAGAGGTGTTTGGCATGCGCAAACGTATTATTGCGGGAAACTGGAAAATGAATAAAGTTCTAGCTGAAGCTGAATCTTTTGTTGACACAGCTAAAGGAAAGATACCAACTTTTGATGAAGTTGAAGCGGTTGTATGCGCTCCACATCTTTATCTTCAACGTCTTGTACAGCTTACGGAAGGAACAGACCTTAAAGTTGGTGCTCAAACGATGCATTATGAGGAAAGTGGGGCTTTTACAGGGGAAGTTAGTCCGATTATGCTGAAAGATATTGGGGTAACCTATGTTATTATTGGACACTCCGAGCGAAGAGAGTATTTTAATGAAACAGATGAGACTGTTAATAAAAAAGCTCATGCTGCCTTTAAACATGGTCTTACCCCGATTATTTGTGTGGGAGAAACGCTAGAACAGCGGGAAAACAAGGAAACGATGACTTTAGTAGAAAGCCAAGTGAAAAAGGCGCTTGAGGGACTCGATGAGCTTCAAGTCAAGCAGTCAGTTATTGCTTATGAGCCGATTTGGGCTATTGGAACAGGAAAAACAGCATCTTCCGAAGATGCCAATGAAGTATGCGCTCATATTCGAAAAGTTGTTCAAGAATTTGTATCTGAAGATGTAGCTCAAGCTGTTCGTATTCAATATGGTGGCAGTGTAAAACCAGCCAACATCAAAGAGTTACTTGAACAATCCGATATTGATGGAGCTTTAGTTGGCGGCGCAAGTCTTGAAGTGGAATCTTTCTTACAGCTAGTGGAGGCGGGTAAATAATGAGTAATAATAAGTTAGCCGCGCTAATCATCTTAGATGGATTCGGCATGCGGAAAGAAACATACGGTAATGCGGTAGCACAGGCTAAAAAACCAAATTTTGATCGATACTGGTCCCGATTTCCCCATCAAACTTTAACGGCAGAGGGTGAAGCTGTTGGTCTTCCAGAAGGTCAAATGGGAAATTCCGAGGTTGGACATTTAAATATTGGTGCCGGTCGAATTGTTTACCAAAGTTTAACTCGTGTAAATGTGTCCATTAGAGAAGGAGACTTTTATAAAAACGAGACTTTTGAAAAAGCGATGAAGCACGCAAAAGAAAAAGGGACTGCACTCCATATTTTAGGGCTCCTTTCTGATGGTGGAATTCACAGTCATATCACTCATCTTTATGCGCTTCTAAAAATGGCAGCTGATTATGGGCTTGAAAAGGTGTATGTTCACGGGTTTTTAGATGGCCGTGACGTAGGGCCACAAACAGCTAAAGGATACATCCGAGAAGCCCAGGAAAAAATGAAGGAATATGGTGTCGGAGAGTTCGCTACCATCTCCGGACGTTATTATTCTATGGACCGTGACAAGCGATGGGATCGAGTGGAGAAAGCCTACAAAGTCATGGTTTATGGAGAAGGTCCAGATTATACTGATCCAATAAAGTTAGTAGAAGATTCTTATCAAAATGGTATCTATGACGAGTTTGTGATTCCTTCAGTTTTGAAAAAAGAAAATGGGGAGCCGGTTGCAACAATTCAAGATGATGATGCGATTATCTTCTATAACTTTAGACCAGACCGTGCGATCCAGCTTTCTCGCACTTTTGCAAATGAAGACTTTAGAGATTTTGATCGTGGAAAGAAAGTACCTAAGAATCTTCACTTTGTTTGTTTAACGTTATTTAGTGAAACAGTTGATGGATATGTGGCTTATCAACCAGCTAATTTAGATAATACTCTTGGTGAAGTTTTGGCTCAAAACAATTTAAGACAATTGAGAATTGCCGAAACGGAAAAATATCCGCATGTAACCTTCTTTATGAGTGGCGGACGCGAAAAAGAATTCCCAGGGGAAACTCGAGTTTTAATTGATTCACCAAAAGTAGCGACCTATGATTTACAGCCAGAAATGAGTGCTTATGAAGTGACAGATGCTCTCTTGGCAGAATTAGATAAAGATGAACATAATGCGATCATCTTAAATTTTGCAAATCCAGATATGGTTGGTCATTCTGGAATGTTAGAGCCAACCATAAAGGCTATAGAGACTGTAGATGAATGTTTAGGGAAAATCGTCGACAAAATCCTTGAAAAAGGTGGAGAAGTTATTATTACAGCAGACCATGGGAATGCTGATGAAGTGCTTACTCCTGAAGGAACACCTATGACTGCACATACCACCAATCCTGTTCCTGTTATCGTAACTAGAGAAGGAGTAGAATTGCGTGAGAATGGAATTTTAGGTGATCTAGCACCAACATTATTGGATATACTTGAAGTACAGCTTCCAAAAGAAATGACAGGAAAATCATTGATTAAAAAATAAAGGAGAGTTCAAACATGCCATACATTACTGATTTATTAGCTCGCGAAGTACTAGATTCTCGTGGAAATCCAACGGTTGAGGTCGAAGTTTATACAGAGTCAGGAGCATTTGGTCGCGCTCTTGTACCAAGTGGTGCTTCTACTGGTGAATATGAAGCTGTAGAATTACGTGACGGGGACAAGAGTCGTTATCTAGGAAAAGGTGTTTTACAGGCTGTAGAAAATGTAAATGACAAAATTGCTCCAGAGATTCTGGGAATTGACGTTACGAATCAAGTACTTATTGACCAACTACTAATTGCAATTGATGGAACAGAAAACAAAGGAAACCTTGGTGCAAATGCAATTTTAGGTGTGTCTATGGCGGTAGCTCACGCAGCTGCTGATTTCCTTGGCATTCCCCTATACCAATACCTTGGAGGATTCAATTCCAAAACGCTTCCAACACCAATGATGAACATCGTAAATGGTGGGGAACATGCAGATAATAACGTAGATATTCAAGAATTCATGATTATGCCAGTAGGTGCTCCTACATTCCGTGAAGCACTTCGTATGGGAGCCGAAATTTTCCACTCATTAAAATCAGTACTAAAGTCTAAGGGCTACAACACTGGTGTTGGTGATGAGGGCGGATTTGCTCCAAACCTAAAATCAAATGAAGAAGCTCTTTCTACCATCATTGAAGCGATTGAAAAAGCAGGTTATAAGCCTGGGGAAGAAGTTATGCTTGCAATGGACGTTGCATCTTCAGAATTCTACGAAGATGGCAAATACAATCTAAAAGGTGAAGGTGTTGTTCGTACATCTGAAGAGATGGTTGCATGGTATGAAGATATGGTGAACAAATACCCTATCATCTCGATTGAAGATGGCTTAGATGAAAATGACTGGGAAGGTCACAAGCTTCTCACAGAACGTCTAGGCAATCGTATACAACTTGTAGGAGACGATTTATTCGTAACCAATACTAAAAAGCTTTCTCAAGGAATTGAACAGGGAGTAGGAAACTCCATCCTTGTTAAGGTAAACCAAATCGGTACACTTACAGAAACTTTTGATGCGATTGAAATGGCAAAGCGTGCAGGATATACAGCAATTATCTCTCACCGTTCTGGAGAAACAGAAGATAGCACGATCGCAGATATTGCTGTTGCCACTAATGCAGGACAAATTAAGACTGGTGCTCCATCTCGTACTGACCGTGTGGCAAAATACAATCAATTACTACGTATTGAAGATGAACTTTCTGATACAGCCCTTTATGCTGGAAAGAATGCTTTCTACAACTTACGTTAAAAGATACGAAAAGCCCCCTTGTTTTTTAACAAGGGGGCTTTTTTAAAAGATAAAGTATAAAATTGGTCTAGCTCCAGCGAAAAAGCTTCCTCGAGTAATCTTCGAAGCTTTTGCCGGAGTAAGGAAAGTTACATAGAGCTACTTCGCAGAAACAAGTGATTTTCATGTTTCGAAGGGCGATTGCGCTTTTCTTAACAGATAAGAAATCATTATGGCTCGCTTCGCGGAGCCACCATCTACCATGAAAATGGATTCCTAATCAAACAAGGAGGATAAATCTTGTTCATCTTTGGGAATACCTTTAATAACAAGAGTCGGTTCCCTCCTCTCCATCGATAAGTCAACATCGATGAAGGAGGTTCGGTTAAAAACGCGACATCCGATTACTCGGCCCACCGAAAACATTTGTCGCAACACCGAACTGACTCGCAGGATGCGAGCCCTCGTGAACCGTGTTTCCTTTGGGCCTACACGATGTAGGTCACGTCGGCGTTGTCACACGATGTGACGGCTTTAGCCGACGATCCTTAATATCGATGAGGTCCACCGCCTTACGTCGATGATCAAGGGCGCTTGCGCTTTTCTTAACAATCCTATCTGCATGAGTGCAACTAAGGCATTCGCCACAAAGGATTGGCGAATACCAAGTTTTCTAATATATACCTATTTTAATCCAGCCTTTTCCTTAACAAATGCAACGACTTCTTCTGTTGTACCCATTGTCAGCAATGTTTCCGTGTAGGAACTCATTTCTTCTTTGGACAGACCCTTAATCTGTGTTCTGGCAGGAAGAATAGAGGTTGCACTCATACTAAACTCATCTAATCCTAATCCTAGTAAAATCGGAATAGCAATTTCATCTCCAGCCATTTCACCACACATACCTGCCCATTTTCCTTCTGCATGGGCTGCTTCAATGACATTAGATATTAAATTAAGGATTGCAGGATGGTATGGTTGGTACAAATAAGACACTCGTTCATTCATACGATCAGCAGCCATAGTGTACTGTATTAAGTCGTTGGTTCCGATACTAAAGAAGTCTACTTCTTTTGCAAATTGTTTAGCAGCAACTGCAGTTGATGGAATTTCCACCATGATTCCAATTTCAATGTCCTCAGAAACCTTTTGTCCTTCGTTGATAAGATTTTCTTTTTCTTCAAGTAATATCGCTTTTGCTTGTCGAAACTCATCTAAAGTAGCAATCATAGGGAACATGATTTTTAAATTTCCGTATGTGCTCGCACGTAATAAGGCACGTAGCTGTGTTCTGAATATATCCTGACGTTCTAGACATAGTCTAATAGCTCGAAACCCGAGGAATGGGTTTAATTCTTTTGGAAGATTTAAATAGCTAAGTTCCTTATCTCCTCCAATGTCCAAAGTTCTGACAACAACAGGCTTTCCTTCCATTCGCTCTAGAACGGTTTTATAGGCATCAAATTGCTCATCCTCTGTTGGTAATTGACTTTTTCCCATGTACAGGAATTCGGTGCGGTATAACCCGACACCTTCGCCACCATTGTTTAGCACACCTTCCACATCTTCTGGTGTTCCGATATTGGCAACAAGTTCAACTTGAACATTGTCAGAGGAAAAAGTAGGCTCATTCTTTAACTTAGCCCATTCAACTTTTTGTTTTTCAAATTGGGCTTGCTTTTCACGGTATTGTTTAATAACTTCTTCGGAAGGATTAATGAAGACTTCACCATCATTTCCATCTACAATGACCAAGTCATCAGCTTTGATTTCCCTCGTTACGGTCTTGGTTCCTACGACAGCTGGAATTTCTAGGGAACGAGCCATAATGGCCGAATGGGAAGTTCTTCCTCCTATATCGGTTGTAAATCCTTTTACGAATTGCTTATTTAATTGTGCTGTGTCAGAAGGTGTTAAATCATCCGCAATAATTATAACTTCCTCCTGAATTAACGCAGGGTCCGGGAATGTTACATTTAATAAATGTGCCATAACACGCTTTGTGACATCACGAATATCTGCAGCACGTTCTCTCATATACTCATTGTCCATGCTTTCAAACATGGAAATAAACATTTGAGCAGTTTCATCCAATGCGCTTTCAGCATTTACTTTTTCGTTCTTAATTTTGTCCTCGATTGGGTTAATCAACTCAGGATCACTCAATACCAATAGATGAGCAGAGAAAATCTCAGCATGCTCTTCACCTAAAGATTGAAGAGTATGAGTCTTAATCTTTTTAAGCTCACTTTTTGATACCTCTAGAGCTTCTTGAAATCTTTTTACTTCTTCCTCTGGATTTGAGATAGATTTTTTTGAAAAAGATAATTCTGGTACTTCGAGTAAATAGGCTTTTGCAATTGCAATTCCACTTGATGCGGCAATTCCTTTTAAAGTAGACATGGTTTCATTCCCCCATTATTTTTAATTTTCCAAAACACGAATCAACAAGTTCTACCCATTCCGGATTAAATTGTTTCAACTTCCACCTGAGGGAGCAGTTCATTAACATCTTCTTTTTGACATAGATCCTCTTGGAAAGCAGTAGCACTTCCTGATGCAACGCTAAATCGAAAGGCATTCTCGTATGTCTTCCCTTGTGACAAACAAGCTAGGAAGCCTGCCACGACAGAATCACCAGCTCCCACAGAATTAACCAGCTTACCTTTAGGAGCTTTGGCATATAGACGAGTGTCTTTGTTAACATACACTGCCCCTTGTCCACCCATAGAAATTATGATATGTTCAATCCCTTGATTGATAAACAATTGGGCTTGTTCAGCAGCTTGTAAAGGAGTCTTTATCTCAATTCCACATAATTCCGAAAGCTCATGATGGTTAGGCTTTATAAGAAAAGGCTGATGATGTACCAATTCTTTTAATGGATCTTCTGATGTATCTACGGCTAAATGGACATTGTTTTTTCTACAAAAAGCAGCTATCTGCGTAAGAAAGCCAGCTGGAATGGAGCTTGGTACACTTCCAGCCACCACAAGATAATCACCGCGTTTTAACTGGCTGACTTTCTGATGGATTTGGGCTATATGCTCTTCGGTAATCGTTGGAGCAGCTCCATTAACTTCTGTTTCTTGATGACCTTTTACCTTAACGTTAATTCTAGTAGGTTCATTTACTTCAACGAAATCATGTAGAACTTGTTCTTCCTTTAAGAATTCCTTTATAAAATTTCCTGTAAATCCTCCGATAAGACCTAGGGACGTATTTTTAATATGAAGTCTTTGAAGCACTCGAGAAACATTAATTCCTTTCCCACCAGGAAAAAAATTTACTTTTTCCGCACGATTTAGTGCTCCTAGCTTTATGTCTGGCACGTACATCACGTAGTCAATTGATGGATTGAGAGTCATAGTATAGATCATGATCGTATGACCACCTTTATTTCAGAATGTTTCAAACTAGTATCGACTGGTTTTCTCTTTAGGTTCTGCTTTTAGTGAAAATCAATACGTGTATTCACCCATACTACTATACTAATCCATTCAATGATAAAATTCAATCAAAAGCAATCAAAATCAGTCATATAGGTTGGATGTCGGAAAAAGCGCTTGATGGGTTTGTCTATTTGTGCTACCATATTTTTATGGGTTTCTGCGTCGTTTTCATTAGGAGGTGTTAGACCATGTATGGTTTCTTAATAGCATTATTAGTCATTGACGCAATTGCTATGATTACGTTAATAGTATTACAAACCGGAAAAAGTGCCGGTCTATCTGGAGCGATTTCAGGTGGGGCGGAACAATTATTTGGAAAACAAAAAGCACGAGGACTTGATGCGTTCTTGCATAAAGGAACAATCGTTACTGCAGTTATTTTCTTTGTGTTAACTTTCGTTTTAGCTTATATTGTAACACCGTCATAAAAAATAACTCGCCACATTTTGTGAGCGAGTTTTTTTGTATTATTAGCTATTTATGAGTTGGAGAGAAAAATGGGGTTCCTTTTTTGAAAGGTAATAAAGTATATAATCTGTCTAGCTTCAGCGAGTCATCTTCGAAGTTTTTGCCCCGAGTAATTGTAGGAAGGAAAGCTACTTAGATCTTATTCGCAGAATCAAGTGCTTTTCTTGGTTCGAAGGCCGCTTGAGCTCTTCTAATTGTTCTTTTTGTGGTGCTTTGGTAACACGTGTGCGACCTATGTTGAATTTTTTGTCACGTAAGTATAAGTTTATTACTCACAATGCTAAAATAAAGTCTAATACTTGAAGGTTTTCATAATAGAACCTTTGGGAAGAATAATAAGGGTAGATGTACGTGAAGGAGAGACAGAAATGAAGATTAAAAAACCTGAGCCGTTTACTTTTAAAGCGGGTAATCGGGCAGTTTTACTATTACATGGATTTACAGGACATTCAGCGGATGTACGGATGCTGGGTCGATTTTTGCAAGATAAAGGATATACGTGTCATGCGCCAATTTACAGAGGGCATGGGGCACCTCCAGAGCAACTTATTGAATCAAGGCCAGAGGAATGGTGGGAGGATGTTCAGAACGCTCTTAGTCATTTAAAAGAACTGGGCCATGAGGAAATTGCAGTAGCGGGGCTGTCCCTTGGTGGAGTTCTTAGTCTCAAACTTGCATACTCAGAGGCTATGAAAGGGGTAGTTACGATGTGTGCCCCAATGTTTTTTGATAATGAAGAGCAATTAACAAAAGGCTTTAAGCAATTTGCAAAAGAATATAAGCAACTAGAAAGAAAGTCAGAAGATGAAATAGAAAGAGAATTAAAGGAGTTAATGGATAACTCAAAAGAAGTTTTCCATGAGTTAGGTAGGCTTATTCAGGAAGTGAATGATAATTTAGACTTGATTTATACTCCAACATTTGTGGTTCAAGCACGGAAAGACCGAATGATTAATACGGAAAGTGCTCAATATATATATGAACACGTAGAGGCTGATCACAAGGAAATTAAATGGTATGAAAACTCCGGACATGTGATCACGATGGATCAAGAAAAAGAACAGCTCCATGAAGACATCTATCAGTTTTTAGAATCACTTGAATGGTCGGATAAGGAATAGATAAAGGAGTGAAACGATGAGTGAAATATTAAGGGAAAGAATCTTTTCACTAGTTGAGGAAGTTTCAAAGCCTGTTTCGGTGGAAGAAATCCAAGAGTCATTAGGGATGGAATCTTCTGATGATTTTAAAGAGCTAGTGATTTTGTTAAATCAATTAGAAGAGTCTGGAGAACTGGTTCGTACTAGAAAAAATCGTTATGGATTGCCGGAGAAAATGAATTTGATCCGGGGAAAAATCCAGATGCATCAAAAGGGATTTGCTTTTTTGCTTCCTGACAATAAAGATCAGGATGACATTTATATTCATCATTCAGATTTAAACTCTGCTATGAATGGTGATATGGTACTTGTTCGCGTTGAGCAACGCCCAGATTCGGGTTCAAGACCAGAGGGTGTGGTTATTCGAATTGTGGAAAGAAGTTCAAATCGAATCGTAGGGACATACTCAGACAGTAGGAATTTTGGTTTTGTTATTGCCGATGATAAGCGGATCCCAAATGACATTTTTATTCCTAAGGAAAATAATATTGGTGCAGTCGATGGACACAAAGTTATTGTGGAAATTACAAAATATCCTGAGGGTCGCATGAGTGCAGAAGGGAAGATTGTTGATATTCTTGGACATAAAAATGATCCAGGGATTGATATTCTTTCTATCATTTATAAATACGGGATTCCCATTGAGTTTCCTAGTGAGGTCATGGAACAAGCAAATCAGGTTCCTGATCATATACGTGAAGAAGAAATTGAAAATCGTAGAGATCTTCGTGATGAAGAAATTGTTACGATTGATGGTGCGGATGCCAAAGACTTGGACGATGCCATTTCATTAAAAGAGTTGGATAACGGGAACTTTTTACTCGGTGTACACATTGCAGATGTAACCTATTACGTCAATGAAGGTTCACCGATTGATAAAGAGGCCCGTGACCGCGCGACTAGTGTATACTTAGTGGACCGTGTAATTCCGATGATTCCTCACCGATTATCGAATGGAATTTGTTCTTTGAACCCACAGGTGGATCGTCTCACATTATCCTGTGAAATGGAAATCGACCAAAATGGTGGAGTAGTGAACCATGATATTTTTGCAAGTGTGATCAGAACAAATGAGCGAATGACGTATAAGGATGTTAACTTAATCCTTGTAGATGGTGATGTAGAGCTTAGGAAAAGATATGAAGAGTTAGTTCCGATGTTTGAGCGAATGCAAAAACTAGCGGCTATTTTGCGTAAAAAGCGTCAGGAACGTGGAGCTATTGATTTTGACTTTAAGGAAGCTAAGGTTCTCGTGGATAATGAGGGAAAAGTTGAGGATGTAGCCATTCGAGAACGTTCTGTAGCAGAGAAACTGATTGAGGAGTTTATGCTTGCTGCAAATGAAACTGTAGCCGAGCATTTCCACTGGATGGATGTTCCGTTTGTTCATCGAATTCATGAAGATCCTGATCCAGACAAGCTACAAAGATTTTTCGAGTTTATTGCTAACTTTGGATACTTAGTAAGAGGGACGTCTAACGACATTCATCCTCGTGCATTACAGGAAGTCTTAGACGCTGTAAAGGGCAGCCAAGAGGACATGGTTATATCCCGTTTAATGCTTCGATCCATGAAGCAGGCTCGCTACGATACAGAAGGAATTGGCCACTTTGGATTGGCAACTAAGTTCTATACACATTTTACTTCTCCGATTCGACGTTATCCGGACCTTTTGGTTCATCGTCTCATTCGAACCTATATATTAGAGAAAAAGATAGATCCTAAAACAGTGAATCATATGCGTGACACATTACCAGAAATGGCGAAGCACTCCTCAGATATGGAGCGACGAGCCGTTGATGCGGAACGCGAAACAGATGATTTAAAGAAATGTGAATTCATGGCAGATAAGGTTGGGGAAGAGTTCGACGGGGTCATCAGTTCGGTGACTAACTTTGGACTTTTTGTTGAGTTGCCGAATACCATTGAAGGTCTTGTTCATGTGAGCTTCCTAACCGACGATTATTATCATTTTGATGATCGAAGCTATGCTATGATTGGCGAGCGCACTGGAAATGTATTCAGAATCGGTGATGAGGTTACCGTCCGTGTAGCAAATGTCAATATAGATGAGCGTGTAGTAGACTTTGAAATTGCTGGTATGAAACCAAAGCAGGCCCGTGAACGTAAAAGTACTCCGACTATTATTCAGGCTCGCCGTAGTGGTGGTGGGCCTGGTAACGGTGGAGGAAAAAGTGGCAAAGATTCTCGTGCTGCTGGCTCTGGCGGAAACGGAAGCAAGCCTAAAAAGAAAAAAGATAAACAGCCATTTTATAAAAAGAGCGGTAACCCTGGAAAGAAACAGGGGAGAAAAAAGAGATAGATTTGGTGATCAGGCCAGGTTCCTTTTACGAGGGACCTGGTTTTAGTTTGCTTATTTTGGATTGGTGGGTAGTTTTGGTCAATAGCCGGAGTCTATTTACTTGTATTTGCTTCTTGTTTGTGAAAATGGGTGAATAGCCAGGTTCTATTCACGCGAATTTGCTTGGTCGGAGGAAATATGAGTGAATAGCCAGGTTCTATTCACGTGAATTTGCTTGGTCGGAGGAAATATGAGTGAATAGACAGGTTCTATTCACGCGAATTTGCTT
>JAWJLM010000051.1 GCA_040191315.1 Bacillaceae bacterium S4-13-56
ACTAGCTTTTACGGCATAAGTATCTATTTTCTTTAAGAAACGACCTTGGTAGCCTATTCTTTTGATTTTCAACATATCTTTTTATGGTTTCGACCTGATTGGTCATGACAACGTCCAAAAGAAGTCGGAACGAGAAGCATATCAAGAGTCTATCTAGGCTTGTTGAGAGAAGTGCCTTGCTATACGCAATACGTCCTTAGGCTAGGCAAGTGCTGAAGGTGCGGGAACTCCGCTCTCGTTTTTTTAGAAGTGAATCCTTTCATTTTAGCCATGATCTCTGAAGGACTTCGTTTTGGGGTGCGCTTAAAAAAATATGGGCATGGTCCTTGTCGCATTCGATAGCCACAATTTGAATTTCGAATTCTTCCCACACTTCTTGTACCAATTCTTTAAACCGTTTTTCTAGATCTTCCTGCAGAAAAATCTTCCTTCTATAACGAGGGAAGAAAACAAAATGATAGTTTAATAAGGACACCACAAACCATCGGTTTAACATGTGGTACTCCGTATTTGACCTCACTCTCCTCCCACGCCTAAAGGAGTGGGCTATCTCGTTTGAAAAATCTGTAAAAAACACAGATTCTGAAAACAATTTAAAAACCTCCAAAGAAGGCTATACGTATAAATGTATGGTGCCATACATACTTATAGATACAGAAACAAAAATGACCTATTAAGTAGATAGGAGTATGTTCGATGTCGAAACCATTTATTTATCGAATCCTTCGTTTCCTTTTCGTGGTTGGAACAATTATATTAGGAATTATTGCTCTTCTTTGGATTTCTAAATATACATATCCCTTTTTAATTGGCATATTTGTCTCATTTTTAATTAATCCATTGGTAAACTTTCTCGAGCATAAAGGAAAAATGCCTAGGTCACTTGCTGTTTTAGTTATCATCTTATTATTGTTAACTGTTATCATTGGGATTATTACAGTTCTAGTTGTTGAGATAGTAAATGGCTTTACCTATCTTGCATCTATTGTTCCTAGCCATTTTCGTATCCTAGTTGAATATATTGAAGTATGGACAACATCTACTTTAATTCCTTTATATAATAAGTGGTCCATAGCTATACAGTCTCTTGATCCATCCCAACAAAATGCAATTATGGAAAATATCAGCGACCTCGGAACAAATGTAGCTGAAACAGGTTCTCAAGTTTTGCAAAACATTTTGGAGTGGATCCCAAAACAATTAAGTAAAATACCAAATATTGCTACTGTTATCATTTTCTCTCTCCTGGCAACCTTCTTTATTAGCAAAGATTGGTATCGTCTTGGGAGAAAAGCAAAAAGCTTAACTCCCAAAAAAATTGCTCTTCCGTCATCTAACGTGTATGAAGGACTAAAGAAGGCGCTTGTGGGATTTATACGTGCTCAACTTACTCTTATTTCTATTACAGCCGTCATTGTTTTACTGGGCTTAAACATTTTACGTATTGACTACGCTGTTACGATTTCTATCATTATCGGTCTTGTTGATTTACTCCCTTATTTAGGAACAGGCCTTGTTTTTGTCCCTTGGATTATCTATATGTTCTTTACCGGAAATTACTTTTTAACCATAGGTTTATCTATTTTGTATGGTGTTGTAATTGTTCAAAGACAAGTTATGGAGCCAAAAGTATTGTCCTCTAGTATAGGGCTTGATCCACTAGCAACATTGATTTCTCTTTTTGTAGGATATCAATTACTAGGTTTACTCGGATTAATCGTTGGACCAGTTTTCATTGTTATCTTGAACACCCTGAACAAAACCGGAGTCATTCGCGAGATATGGAGTTTTATAAAAGGGCCTGTCTATTAAGAAAAGCGCAAGCGCCCTCGATCATCGACGTAAGGTGGTGGACCTCATCGATATTAAGGATCGTCGGCTAAAGCCGTCACATCGTGTGACAACGCCGACGTGACCTACATCGTGTAGGCCCAAAGGAAACACGGTTCACGAGGGCTCGCATCCTGCGAGTCAGTTCGGTGTTGCGACAAATGTTTTCGGTGGGCCGAGTAATCGGATGTCGCGTTTTTAACCGAACCTCCTTCATCGATGTTGACTTATCGATGGAGAGGAGGGAACCGACTCTAGTCGATAGGGCGCTGGAGCTAGACAAATTTTATACTTTCTTATCTGGTAAGAAAAGCGCAAGCGCCCTTCGAAACAAGAAAAGCACTTGTTTCTGCGAAGTAGCTCTAAGTAGCTTTCCTTACCCGAGGCAAAAGCTTCGAAGATTACTCGATGAAGCTTATTCGCACGAGCTTGACAAATTTTCTTATCTTGTAAAAAAGATGCTTCCTCATATTACGAGGAAGCATCTTTTTTTGTTTATGTCAGCTTAGGTGAGTGGAACCTATTTTTATGATCTATGTGAAATAGCGTGTGCCACAATTAATTGCCATAAAATAAATCGGAGGGTGGCACATAAATCAATACTTTGGCACGGAAATTCACCAAACAAAACGACAAACCAAATGGTTCGACTTTAAAGCTTGTTTTTATACCTTTTTTCTATCTTATAATCGTTATTGTTCCGCGATCTAACATTTTTCGGATTATTTGCTTCATCCAAATTTTAATTGGGCGTCTAGTTACTGGGAATAAGAGAAGAAAACCAATTGCATCTGTAATAAAACCTGGGGTAAGCAAAACAACTGCTCCAACTAGAATACAGATTCCATCTATAATTTCTTCTTGGGGAATTTGTCCATAACTTAAGCTTGCCCTAGCCCTGGTAAGAGTTTCGATTCCTTGCACTTTTGCAAGATAAGCCCCAAGAATCCCTGTTAAAATAATGAGAGCAATGACCCACCAAGGTCCAATAATTCCTCCAGCCCAAACAAAAATACCAATCTCACAGGCAGGAACCACAAGTATAAATAATAATAACCAACGAAACATCATCGACTCCCCTTTTTTAGCATTTTAAATAAAAGTTACCCTTGAAGCTTTTCACTATTATAATATATACGTAATAAAGTGAAACTTCAATCAGTGGACGTTCCCCACTGATTGTTAGCACCCAAGGGCATGACTTAAAGGCCCTTGAACCAATCGGACATTTACGGGCAACCAACCATGAAGCAAGCTTCACCAACAAGGATGAAAAATTGAATGTTTTATTTTTATGAGAGTTTATCCCCCACTACTCTTTTTGTTTCACTTAAGACTTTAGGGGGGTATTATTGCTCATTCATGGGGGATAAAAAACAAATACAAAAGGGCTGTCGAATATTCACGACAACCCTATCCACACATAAAGGAAACTTCAATCAGTGGACGTTCTCCACTGATTGTTAGCACTAAAGTGTCCTAAAGATCCTTGAACCAATCGGACATTTACGGGAGTTTATCCCCACCTACTCTTCGCATTTCACTTAAAATTGGAGGGAGGTATTACTGCTTGTTCATGCGGGATAAATTAAAGTACGCTTGCATGTCCTCTATAAATATCCCCACGACTTGAATCAATGGTAATGTCTTCCTTGTCTTGAATCAATGTAGTGGCATTTTCTACTCCTACTATAACTGGAATACCTAGGCTTAAACCAACAACAGCTGCATGTGATGTTAATCCACCTTCTTCCGTAATTAATCCAGCGGCCTTTTCAATAGCTGACATCATATCACGATCTGTACCGATAGTAACTAAGATATCTCCATCTTCTACCTTATCAATCGCTTCTTGTGCGGAGCGTGCAATAACTGCTCGTCCATATCCTAATTTTTGTCCGATACCTTGCCCTTTGGATATAACGTCACCAATTACATGGACCTTCATCAAATTCGTTGTACCCTTTTCACCTACAGGAACTCCTGCTGTAATAATGACTCTATCCCCGTGATTAAACAGACCTGTTGCTAGTCCATTGCGAATACCCGAGTCAAGCATTTCATCGGTTGAATGTGCTTTTTCACCAATAACTGAATGTACTCCCCATACTAGAGATAATTTTCTCTTTACATCTTCATTAGCAGTAACTGCAATGATAGGAGCTTCCGGTCGATACTTTGAAATCATTCTTGCTGTATGACCACTTTCTGTTGGAGTCAAAATCGCACTGACACCTAAATTCATAGCGGTATGAGAAACGGACTGACTAATAGCATCCGTAATTGTCATGTCACTAGTCTTTGAACGCTTTGATAAAATGAGTTGGTGGTCAAGAGCAGTTTCTGCTCGGGCAGCGATATTATGCATGGTTTCTACTGCTTCTACTGGATAAATTCCAGCTGCAGTTTCTCCAGACAACATAATTGCATCCGTACCATCAAAGATGGCATTGGCTACGTCACTCGCCTCAGCTCTTGTTGGTCTTGGGTTACGTTGCATGGAATCCAGCATTTGAGTAGCAGTTATAACTGGCTTTCCTGCTGTATTACATTGTCTAATCAATTCCTTCTGAACAAGTGGAACCTCTTCAGCAGGAATCTCTACTCCAAGATCTCCACGAGCGACCATTAATCCATCACTGATTTCAAGGATCTCTTTAATATTGTCTACCCCTTCTTGGTTTTCAATTTTAGGAATAATATGAATATGTGTTGCGTTATTTTTTTCCAATAGTTCTGTAATGTCAAGAACATCTGATGCACGTCTAACAAAAGAGGCAGCAATAAAATCGACACCTTGCTCAATTCCAAACAAAATATCGTTAGCATCCTTATCCGTAATCCCTGGAAGTTTGACACTTACATTTGGAACATTAACACCTTTCTTGTTCTTAAGAATCCCAGAGTTTTTAACAACTGTTAGGATTTCTTTCTTAAATTGGTCAATTTCAGTCACTTCTAATTCAATAAGACCATCATCTAGAAGGATCGTTCCCCCTATGTGTATATCATCGATAAGACCAGGATATGTGATAGAAAACTTTTCTTTCGTGCCTTCTACTTCATTCATGGAAACGATCACTTGAGAACCCTTTTCTAAATGAACCTCACCATCCTTCATGATTCCAGTACGAATTTCAGGTCCCTTCGTATCAAGTAGGATTGCAACTGTCTTACCGGTAATTTCTGAAGCTTTACGAATATTGTCGATACGCTGCTTATGTTCCTCATGATCACCATGCGAAAAGTTTAAACGAGCAACGTTCATGCCCGCCTCAATTAATTTTACTAATGTCTCTACAGATTCAGAAGCTGGACCTATAGTACATACAATCTTTGTCTTTCTCATTTTCATTTCCTCCTTCACGATAATAACAAGGACAAGAAGGATTTCTCTTCCTCTTAAATCGATAGTTCAGTTGATAGTTTGTACATATCCAAGTCAATTCGATGTTTTTGATTAAGTGCCTCAATAATGTCATGGTCAACTAATTCATTATTTTGTATTCCTACCATTCTGCCCGCTTTTCCTTCTAGTATAAGATCAACAGCTTTAGCGCCTAAGCGGCTAGCAAGAACACGATCAAATGCTGTAGGCGAACCTCCACGTTGTGTGTGACCCAAAACGGTTACACGCGTTTCAAAACCTGTAGCAGCTTGAATTTGTTTTCCAAATTCCACTCCGCTACCTACACCTTCAGCCAGAATAATAATACTATGACGTTTTCCTCGCTCTGCTCCTCGCTTCAAACGTTCTACCACTTCATTTAAATTTACTCCTGCTTCAGGAATCAAAATACTTTCTGCTCCATCAGCAAGACCAGCCCAAAGTGCAATATCTCCTGCATTTCTTCCCATTACTTCGATAACATATGTACGTTCATGGGATGTTGCTGTATCACGAATTTTATCAATAGCCTCAATTACTGTATTAAGAGCAGTGTCGAAACCGATCGTAAAATCTGTACCTGGAATGTCGTTATCAATCGTTCCAGGGACCCCTACACACGGAAATCCTTTTTCAGTTAGCTTTTTGGCCCCCATAAAAGAGCCATCCCCACCAATAACTACAAGACCTTCGATTCCAAACTTTTTTAACTGTTCAATTCCTTTTTGTTGTCCTTCTTCCGTTTTGAACTCTTCACATCGTGCGGTATAAAGAACTGTACCTCCACGTTGGATGATATCTCCCACAGAACCAATTTCCATTTTCTGTATATCGCCATTGATTAATCCTTGGTACCCATATTTAATTCCATATACTTCAAGGTCATGGTAAATTCCTTTACGTACGACAGCTCGGATGGCAGCGTTCATACCAGGTGAATCTCCACCACTAGTCAAAACTCCAATTTTCTTCATAAAAATCACCTCTTTTTATTTTGAAAAAAGTATACCTATCTTATCTCTCCCCATACAAAGATAATGCTAAACCTTTGATTTGACAACTATATTTCTGCTTTTTTTCTGTTTTCGTCAATCCTTACGAAACGTAATCGCTTACACGTTCCATTCCTTGGAAAATTGCACAAATGGAGGAGCAAAAAAATCTCCTGCCTATGGTATCCCTATAAGCAGGAGTGTATTTTTAACCTTCTTGATACGCTCCGATTTGATTATATTTTTCCCATCGAAGCTCTAGTAATTCATCATTTGAAAATGTTTTTAATTGCTTTAGACTTATTTCTATGATGTTATTAATATTTTCTGCTGTTTCTTTTAATGATCGATGGGCGCCACCTTTACCTTCAGGAATAATATCATCAATAATTCCCAGCTCGTATAAATCTTGGGCTGTAATTCGTAAAGATTCAGCTGCTCTTTTCGCTTGAGAAGAATCCTTCCAAAGGATAGTTGCTGCTCCTTCAGGAGAAATAACTGAATAAGTGGAGTTCTCAAGCATATAAATGCGATCGCCTACTCCTAGTGCTAACGCTCCGCCGCTCCCACCTTCTCCGATAACTATACAAACAATGGGAACGGTAAACCCAGCCATTTCTTTTAAATTTCGAGCAATAGCTTCACTTTGTCCCCTTTCTTCTGCAGCCTTTCCAGGGTAAGCACCCTTAGTATCAATAAAACAAATAATCGGACGATTAAATTTATCAGCTTGTTGCATTAAACGAAGTGCCTTTCGATAACCCTCAGGGTGAGGCATACCAAAGTTACGACGAATATTTTCCTTTGTATCCTTCCCTCTTTGATGCCCAATCACCGTGACTGGATGGCCTTTATATTTGGCAATTCCTCCGATGATAGCTTCATCATCTCCATATAACCTATCTCCATGAAGTTCAATAAAATCAGTAAACAATAGATCTATATAATCTTTTGTTGTCGGCCTGTCTGAATGTCGAGCCATTTGAACTCGATCCCACGGCTTCATGTTCCCATAAATGTCTTCTTCTAACTTTTTAAGTCTCGATTCTAGAGTTAGTATTTCATCAGATAAATCAATAGAACTTTCACTTGTAAATTTCTTTAGTTCATTAATCTTAGCACGAAGCTCCACAATAGGCTTTTCAAAGTCTAATACATTTTTCATTGGCTTTCATCCCCCTCGTCATGATGGATGTCAAGCAGTGTAGTTAAAGTTTCCTTTAGTTCGTTACGAGGGATGACTTTATCTAATTGGCCATGCTCTAATAAAAACTCCGCAGTTTGAAAATCATCTGGAAGTTTTTCTCGAATGGTCTGTTCAATGATTCTTCTCCCCGCAAAGCCAATTAGCGCTCCCGGTTCAGCAAAATTATAATCCCCAATAGAAGCAAAGCTTGCAGATACCCCCCCAGTGGTAGGGTCAGTCATGACAATAATAAGAAGGCCACCATCCCTATGAAAACGCTCAATGGCTACTGAAGTTTTAGCCATTTGCATTAAGCTAATTACACCTTCTTGCATCCTAGCTCCACCGGATGCAGTAAATAAGATTAACGGAAGTTTTTCCTCCCTTGCCTTTTCAACTGCTCGTGCAATTTTTTCTCCAACAACAGAGCCCATACTCCCCATTCGAAATCTTGAATCCATGACTCCGATAGCAGTCGGAAACCCTCTCATTTTTCCCTTACCTGTAACTATAGCTTCGTGCAATCCTGTTTTTACTTGATCCTTCTCAAGCTTTTCTGTATATGAAGGGAAATTCAATGGATTGGAAGATGTAAGTTGCTTGTCCCATTCTTCAAAACTTCCTTCATCTAAAAGACTATTTATCCTTTCATAGGCAGCCATTGGATGATGGTAACTACAATTGGGACAGATATCTATATTTTTGACAACTTCTTTTCGATAAAATATCTTTTGGCAGCTTGGACATTTTTGCATAAGTCCTTCTGGAACATCATGCTTCGCTTCCTCTCTTGGAATCGAAGCATACCTTTTTTTCTTACCGATAAGCAAGGTGACTCCTCCTTTATATAAACCCAGAACAATCTCATACATATACTAACGTATTTTAAGAATAAGAATTGTTATATTCTGTCGTTTAACACTCGTCAATTTATGCATACATACTTTGTACTGCTAATTCAATTTCATCTTCCTGATCTTTTTGTATAGCTGATAGTAAATAATCATAACAACTTTTATCTATTTTTTCTTGATTAGTAACATAATAAAATTCATTCAATATTTTCCAAATAGTCAAAAGAAGTTCGTTGTTAATTTTGGAAAAGAGGATTAGAAAAAACTTCAAATGAATTTGATCGTCATCTTGTTGTAGGACTCGATATAAATGATCCTTTATTTCTAAATTAAAAGATTTTGCAACTTTTTTTGCAACTTCCTTTTCAATCATTTTTTTTATTTCTTTTATTTCTTTTTTCTTATGGCCCTCCGTTAAAATAAAGGAGGCTAAAGTTTCAATAAAATAATAGGGACGATAGGCACGAAGAAAGGTACCTTTCCCCCGTCTAGTTTCTATAAGTCCAAGTAACTGCATAGCCCTTAATGCTTCCCGGATGGAGGAGCGACTTACCTTTAACTGCTCTGAGAGTTCTCTTTCAGAAAGAATTTTATCCCCGGGTGCTAAATTCTCTTGTTTGATGTAATATTGAATCCTCTTCAGTACATCTTCATATACTTTGGATTTTAGTTGTGTCATATGGAAACCTCCCTTCCTACTCTCGTAAGTAGAGAGGAGAAATCCTAAACCTTTCATAGATTTCTCCTTTATACTTATGAGCAGAAGCCCCTATCAATCCTCAATTGATGCTAGTTGTCTTGTTTTTTCAGCAATCTCTTCTGGGTCTACTTGAAGTCTAGCCACTCCGGATTCCATGGCAGCCTTGGCTACACTTGCAGCAACAGCAGGTGCCACTCTTGCGTCAAATGGCGCTGGAATTACATAATCTGGGTTCAGTTCATCCTCAGAAATTAAAGAAGCAATGGCCTCTACTGCAGCAATTTTCATCCTTTCATTAATTCTTGTTGCTCTAACATCTAAAGCTCCCCGGAATATTCCAGGAAACGCGAGAACATTATTTACTTGATTTGGAAAATCCGAGCGCCCTGTACCTATAACCTTCGCTCCTGCTTCTTTAGCATCGTCAGGCATGATTTCAGGGTCTGGATTAGCCATTGCAAAAATGATAGGGTCTTCATTCATGGAAGCTACCATTTCTTTAGTTAATAAACCTCCAACTGATACTCCGATAAATACATCGGCTCCTTTTAATATATCAGATAAGTTGCCCTCAATTTTATCCTTATTCGTCATCTTGGCAACCTGATCTTTTACGTCGTTCATACCATAGCTTCGTCCTTCGTATATAGCACCCTTTGAATCACACATGATCATATCGCGGACACCAAAAAAGTATAATAATTTTATGATAGCAATTCCAGCTGCTCCAGCACCGTTGGCCACAACACGTATATCTGAAAAAGATTTCCCTACTATTTTTAGGGCATTCAATAACCCAGCAACGGTTACTATAGCTGTGCCATGTTGATCGTCGTGAAAAATAGGGATGTTGGTTTCTTTCTTTAATTGTTCCTCAATAATAAAACAATTAGGTGCAGCAATATCTTCTAGATTAACTCCCCCAAAAGTAGGTTCCATAAACTTCACTGTTTGAACAATCTCGTCAATGTTATGAGTATTTAAACAAATAGGAAAGGCATCTACACCAGCAAAGCTCTTAAATAAGACCGCTTTCCCTTCCATTACCGGTAGCGCTGCTTCCGGTCCAATGTTTCCCAGTCCAAGAACTGCTGAACCGTCACTAACGACCGCTACCATATTTCCTTTCATTGTATAATCATAAACGGCTTCTTTTTTATCATATATAACTTTACATGGCTCAGCTACACCTGGTGAATAAGCAAGGCTTAAGTCTCTAGAATTTTTAATGGGAACCTTAGAATGTGTAGCTAATTTCCCTCTATGAACTTGGTGCATATGTAATGCTTCATCTTTTAAGTTTGACACGTGATATCCGCTCCTTTTTAATCTATCACCGTCTTATCACATTCTCCTCAAATTGGTCAGACCACTATACTACTTCATTATAACAAATGATTAGAATGTGTAAAGCGACACTCCTTAGAATAGTAATTTTGTATTTGGTATTAACTGTTATTTGTTATCTTACCGCCACATTTTCTTGACCTAGTTTTTCTTTTATAATTTTTAAACATCCATGTTTCAACTCAAGCAAATAGGATTCCCCTAATTGATAAGTTTGTTTACTTTCAGACATATGCAAAATGACTGGTGAACTACCAGGGTATTCCTGGCTTAGTTGATTAAGTAGGGAAAGCGTTCGCTCCCGGTCCTTCTCTTCTATTTTCAAGAAAAGACGAGACACTTTCTCCTTTTCCACTTCTTCCTCTATAAGAGGATAGATATTTTCGATCACCCATTGCAATCGCTCTCGCCTTTTTTCCAATTTCCCATGAATGATGACCATCATCTCTTCCGAAATCATTCTATTAACTTTTCTGTACAACTCTGGAAATAAAACACCATCGATTTCTTCCCACTCGTCACTTAAAGACAAGAAGGCCATTGATTCCCCTCTTTTAGTTCGGATTGTTTTTATGGAATGGATAATCGCACATGTCTTTTGATGATTCAAGCCCACTCTCTTCGTAGCTTCCGCAAAAGAAATATATCCTTTCTTTTGTAGTGTTTGTCGGTAACTAGAAAGAGGATGGCTAGAAAGGTAAAATCCTAGTACTTCCTTTTCAAGAGAAAGTTGTTGTAAAGAAGAGTATGGTTCCACTTCAATATAATTTCCTTCCAATTCGATATCCATCTCAAATAAAGATTCCTGATCTTGAAATTCAGCAAATAATTCTCCTTGCTCTATAGCCTTATTTAAAGAGGCTAGTAAGGAAGCACGATTGGAATGTAGCCCATCAAATGCTCCTGCCAAAATTAAATTCTCCATTGTAGCTCGATTTACTTTACTTAACGATATTCTTTGACAAAACTCATATAAACTAGCAAATGGCTTTTTCTTACGTTTGGAAACTATTTCTTCTACAGCCTTATACCCTACCCCTTTTATAAGGGCAAGGCCCATTCTTATGTTTTCTTCTTCCACAGAACATTTTCCAAAGCTAAGGTTGATGGAGGGTGGCAATACTTCGATCCCTGTCCTTCTAGCTTCTTGAACATAGTGACGAACCTTCTCCTCATCACCTAAGAAAGAACTAATCACCTCAGCATAAAAATACTTGCTTTCATGAGCCTTTAGATAAGCTAACTGATAGGAAATCATACTGTAAGCAACTGCATGACTCCTGTTAAAGCCATAATTAGAGAAACGGACGATCCAATCGAAGACTTCAAAGGCAATTGCCTCCGTATAGCCCATTTGGAGACATCCCTTTACAAATCTGCTCTTTATACTCTCCATTGTTTCTCGATCTTTTTTACTTACAGCTCGTCGGAGAAGATCTGCTTCTCCAAGAGATAGACCAGCAAAAACATGGGCAATTTCCATAATTTGCTCCTGATAGACTAGCACCCCATAGGTTTTCTCTAAAATGGGCTTGAGAGCTTCATGTGGATAAATGATTTTTTCTTGATGATGCTTTCGACGAATATAATTATCGATAAATTCCATCGGACCTGGTCGATATAGAGCATTGACAGCAACTACATCCTCAAAGTGAGTAGGCTTCAAATCACGCAATGTTTTTTGCATCCCCTGTGATTCAAGCTGGAATATCCCCAAAGTTTTTCCAAATTGAAGCAGTTGAAAAGTGGGACCATCATTTAATGGAAGGGCAGATAAATTTATTTTTCTTCCTGTTTGCCTCTCTACAGATAATACTATGCGTTCCATCAAAGTTAAATTTCGCAAACCCAAAAAATCAATTTTTAATAATCCAATTTCCTCTAAATCATTCATAGGATACTGAGTTAAGGGTATTCCATTTTGCCCAGGTAAAGTGGGTGCAAAATGGACGAGTGGGCGTTTGCTGATTACTAGACCAGCTGCATGTGTGGATGTATTCCTTGGTAGTCCTTCAAGTCTAATCGCCATTCGAAACAAATGCTTCATTTCCTCGTTCTTTGCTATGTAATCTTTTAGAGAAAATGAATTTCTCACCATTTCCGTCAACTTACCATCAGAGGATTTAGACAGCTCACGTAGGACAAAACTGGAATCCTGTTGATCAATACCCATAACCTTAATTAACTCTCGAACAATGGAACGAGCGGCAAAAGTTCCAAATGTTACAATTTGAGCTACATGATTTTCTCCATATTTATTGAGAACGTAATGAATGACTTCCTCTCGACGGTGATCTGAAAAGTCAATATCTATATCCGGCATAGATATTCTTTCGGGATTAAGAAACCTTTCGAATAAGAGACCGTATTTTAATGGATCCACCTTGGTTATGTCCAACAAATAAGCTACTAACGACCCGGCAGCAGATCCACGCCCAGGACCTGTCATGATTCTTTGAGTGTGAGCAAATTTCATAAAATCCCATACAATTAAAAAATAATCACTAAATTTCATTTCTTTAATAATGGATAATTCATAATTTAATCTTTCTCGAATCTCATCGTTAACCATTTGATACTTTTCAGAAAGTGCTCTTTCACATAACATGGATAAGTATTCATCTGAAGTATAAGATGATGGAGTCGGAAACTCAGGAAGCATAGCTTGATGTAATGGAATTTCCAATTTACATTTACTGGCAATATTACTAGTTGAATGAATGATTTCATTTCCATATTCTAAACTTAGTTCTTCCATTTCATTAGGATTTTTTAGGTAATGGGAGTCCCATACCTCTTCTTCTTTAGTTTGACTCCACTTTTTTCCATGGCGAATGGCTTGTAGCGCACGGTAACTGTCTGCATCTTCCTCATGAAGAAAATAGGCTTGTTGTATTAATGTAATGGGATATTTATTTTCAGAAACAAGCCACTTATTAAATTTTCTTTCTTCTTTCTTCCCATGGTCTTGGATAGCAAGAAAGCATGTTTGCCTATCAAATTCGCTCAAGAACATAGTAGCTATCTTTTCCAATTTTAAAAGGGCATGCTTTGAATGGTCCATACCCATCCATAATTCAGTAACACCAACTAAAGCAATCAACCCTCCGTTCCGTGATAACAATTCATTAATTTCGCACCCCATCTCCTCTTGTCCTTGAATAAGAGTACTTAAGGCAAGTAAGTTTTGATATCCTTTCTCATCTTTAGCTAGTAACGTCACTGGAACTGAGTATTCTTCTATAACAACGTTGATAATCATACCTATGATTGGCTCTATATTTTCCTTTTTACATTTACGATAAAAATAAGCAGCACCATACATGACCTCTTCATCAGTTAGAGCTACAGTATTCCATCCTTCTATTTTAGCATGTTCAATTAAAGCATCAATTTGAATCATGCTTTTCATCAAAGTATATCCACTTCTAATTTGCAGATGTATAAACGACATAATTTGTCACTTCTCTTTCTTTTCCATCTCTATTATTATATCTCACTCCCTCACTCAAATGAACCTTCGTCATATTTTAAATTCTTGTCCATAAACATGAAGTATCAGGACTTTAGAAAAGAGGATGTCTATGGAAGAAAGGTTTATTGTTTCCGTCGTCCAATGTTACTTCATTGCATTGGGTGTTATTGTGGGAGGAGCATTCATTGGAAGTATTGGTGCATTTCTCGTTGGGGAGGCGCCGATGACCTCTATAAAAAATATTGCAAAGGGGCTTCGCATCTGGGCAATCGTTGCAGCAATAGGAGGAACCTTTGATGCCATTTCCAACTTTCAGGTAGGACTTTTCGAGGGAGAAACTTTAAGTGTTATAAAACAAGTTGGAATTATTATATCAGCTATGGCAGGGGTTCAAACCGCTTTCCTTATCTTAGAATGGTACATACAGGAGGAGATCAACTAATGCAAATTCCTCCTCTGTACAAAAAGCAAAATTGGCAGTATTTTATCATCGGCTTAATTCTCGGGGGTTTTTTAGGCTATGGGGTCTTTCTCTATATGTATGGTGAGCTAACAGAACGTTGGATTGAAGAAAATTTAAGTTTGCAAAGCCAAGTCAGAGATTTAGAGAAAAAATTAGAGGTAGAAAGTGAGAATAAAGAAGAGTTAAGTAAAAAAAGCCAGCAAAAAATAACTGTACAAGAAATTGAAATTGAACTATTGAATGCGGAAGAGCTCAGACTTGATCGCCTCAGTGTAAGATTACTTACAGATGCCGTAAAAGATGAGGCATCAGACGTGCTCGGAAAGGAAATTCAATCTGTTAGTAATAATCGTACACTCTTAAAAAGATCTATTGAAAATAAAACCTATAAAATTGACTCGTTTGCCTATGGTGTGAAAATAGAACACCTTACTATTTCACAGACGGTTTTCCTTTCCCTTAAGATTACCATTCGGAGTCGATAATTTCCCCTTGAAAATATGAAAAGTTTGTGAAATTTTCAGAATAATGTGGCTTTTTAAAATAGGATAACATACAATAAAAGCATATAGTAAAAGGGGTGAATTGCGATGCTCGTTTTAAGTGGCCATCGACTTGTAAGGGAAAAAACCGAGAGATTAATGAACGGGTATTCCGCATTTGCTGAAACCCAAGATCTCATACGTCTAATTGAAAGAGAAATCACACGCCATAATTTAGAAGTTTATCGGGATGTTACGGAAAACGGATGCTGGTTTATTCCTATTGAGTCAAAAGAAATCCAACACTAATGAAAAACACGACCTTTCATAAGGTCGTGTTTTTTGTTTATTGGTAAACCGAAGCTTCAATCAGTTGCCGTCCCCCACTGATTGTTAGCACCTAAGGGGTATGACATAAAGGTCCTTAACCAATCGGACATTTAGGGGCAGCCACCCATGAAGCAAGCTTCACCAACAAGGATGAAAAATTGAATGTTTTATTTTCATGGAGTTTATCCATACCTACTCTTTTCGTTACAATTAAGACTTGAGGTGGAGATATTACTACCCGTTCATGCGGGATAAAAAACCCCAGTGTTCAATTAATTTTCACGCCAGGGTGTGAATGTAAAATCATGTATGCTCCTTATATAAGGAATCGGTATATTCTTTACAAACTTTTTCTAAATCCTCTACAACCTTTTCTACTTCATCCCAATGATAAATCACTGCTCCCGATGCTAACGGGTGCCCCCCACCATTATATTTTGTAGCCACTTGATTAATAACGGGGCCTTTTGAACGAAGACGTACACGTATAACATCATCCTCTTCTACAAAAAACACCCAAGAAAGAATACCTTCAATATCACCCAATATTCCAATCATTTGTGAGCTTTCAGTTGGACTTACTTTAAATTTTTCTAAGATTCCCTTTGTTAGTTTAACAGAACATACTCCAACATGGGATACAGAGAAGTTTTGCAGGATATATCCTTTTAAGCGAGCTATATCAGGAGAAGTATTATAAATTCCTTCATGCAACAGCGCTCGATCAAAAGGATATTGAACAAGATCTGCCGCGTAGCGTAATGTTTTGTTAGTTGTACTTGGAAATAAAAATCTACCGGTGTCACCTACTATACCTGCATAAAGCAGTCTTGCAGCATTGGTGTTCAATATAAAACCATCCTTTTTGGCACCCAGAAACCATTCGTAGATCATCTCACTAGTTGAACTAGCATCCGTGTTTACCCATTGATAGTCTCCGTATTGATCTACATTTGGATGGTGATCAATCTTAATGATAGTTTTTCCTAACTTAAAGCGTTCATCACTTATTCTTTCTTGATTAGCTGTATCACAAACAATGATTAGTGCCCCATCATACTTTGCATCCCCTATATCATCCATCGTAGCTAAATAAGTTAAGGATGGATCATCCTCTCCTACTGTAAATACCTTTTTTTCTGGAAAACTAGTACGTATGATTTCAGCCAATCCACATTGTGATCCTAAAGCATCTGGATCAGGTCGAACATGTCGATGGAGGATGATCACATCATGGTCTACTATCGATTTTGAAATAACATTATTCATTCCTTCTACCGCCTCTCCGATATTCCTTTGTTCTTCTAGCATAAACTATAAAAATTAGATACAATGATGAAGGATTGTTTATATTAGGAGGAGTTATGTATGTTTATAATACCTGTGATAATTATTATCTCTTTAACCATGTACATTTATTATAAAGTACGTATATTAAGAATGGACCATATTATTGAGCAATATTATGCAAATTCAAAAGCTAGAATCGCTCTTGGTCTATTTGTTACTGCTTTCGGTGTCAATGAGTACATTTATTATCAAACCCGAATTTCATTATTCATAGGGATTTTATTTATTATTCTAGGAGTATATAATATAACTTTTGGTTGGAAAAGCAAGAATTATCATCGCCAAAAATATCAAGAATATCAAGTATCTCCAAAAAACGAGAGTTAATGGTTTTGATAGTGCGAAAGACTGGTCAATAGAAAAAGAGACCAGTCTTTTACACTATCTATCGATAAGCTGGGCCATCATCAGGGTTTTTCCTACTAAACTTTTCTCGTGGAAAACTTCAACATCAACTTTCGCGAATTTTCGTCCAGCCTCTAATAATTTAGGTTTTAATGTTAACTTGCTCTCAAGTTGAACCGGCTTTATAAAATACGTAGTTAAATTTTCAACAACTAAATCTCCCTTTTTATACTGCCTCAAATATCTACTTCCTGCTTCTGTTACTAATGATGTAAACACTCCATATGATAGTGTTCCTAACTGATTAGTCATCTGAGGCGTTACCTCTGTTTGAAATACAGGTTGTTGATTTTCTTCAAAAACCATTTCTAGATGGTCATTAACAATATCATCTATGGTATCACCAACTTGAGGTTGTCTTTGAACCTGTTGAAGAGCTTTCAAAACATCTTGTCGTGAAATGATTCCCTTTATCTTATTACTATTATCCACAACCGGTAAAACCTCAATCCCTTCCCACACCATCATGTGAGCGGCATTGGCTAAAGAAGTTTTCAATTGTACGGTCATAGGATTCTTAGTCATCACTTTTTCAATGGTAATCGATCGTTCTTTCCCAATTACATCCTTACTTGTTACCATTCCGACCACTTTCATTTGTTCGTCCACCACTGGGTATCGACTGTGCATAGTTTCCTCGTTATACTGGTACCACTTTTCTAAAGAATCCACTACATGTAGAAAATAGGATTGCTCTAATGGCGTATGAATATCCTCTACTAGGATAATTTCTTTTTTAATTAACCGATCATAGATCGCGCGGTTAATCATTGTGGCAACAGTAAACGTATCATAACTAGTTGAAATGATAGGGAGTTTTTTTTCATCAGCTAGCTTCTTAACATTATCTTCTGTATCAAACCCACCAGTGATCAGAACTGCAGCTCCCTCTTTTATGGCCAACTCATGAGCATTTGTACGGTTACCTACAATTAATAAAGAACCTGCTTCTGTATACCTCATCATTGCGTCTAGCTTCATGGCACCTATTACAAATTTGTGAAGAGTTTTGTGCAATCCTTCGCGACCACCAAGAACTTGTCCATCTACAATATTAATAATCTCAGCATAAGTTAACTTTTCAATATTATCTTTTTTCTTTAATTCGATTCGGATGGTCCCTACTCGTTCAATGGTACTAACCATTCCTTGGTTTTCCGCTTCCTTTATGGCACGGTAAGCAGTACCCTCACTTACACCTAAATCTTTAGCCACCTGTCGAACGGAAATCTTACTACCAATACTTAATGATTCAATGTGTTGTAAAATCTGTTCATGCTTAGTCGGCATTTTTATTCACCATTCTTTCAACTGTACTACTAAATTTGCTCTTAGTGTTATTATACAGATGAAACAAAATTGCTTCAAATTATATTTGGAATTATTCCTAAATGACAAAAATAATATCTTATGACAACTCCCACAGCTAAAGCAGTGGGGTTCTAGGATACTAACAAGCTTCTCTGTAAAAAAGATGATTCCCCTTTTTTGAGAAATCATCTTTTAAGTCGAGCTTGATTTGGATCTATGGGTAGCACCTAAATGAACGATTCTATACGTATATGAAGTTCATCTCACCTAACCTTCCCAAACAAGAGGATATTGTCACTTAAAACCTCAAAACCGTCACATAGAATTCTAGAGCATGGAACTCGAATAAACATTCCGGTATGGTTTGATTAAAACGTTTAAAGGTTTAAAGCAATTCCCCTTTTTATAATTCTATTGCCTCTCCAATATTTAGTACTTTCCCTGTTGTTCCTTTCAGACTTTTAGCAAACCTTTCTCCATCCTGATTTATAAGCGGGAATGTATTATAGTGAATAGGCACTACATATTTAGGATGTAACCATTCTGCCGCAACCTTTGCATCTTCTGGTCCCATTGTGAAATTATCACCAATAGGTACGAAAGCGACATCTATATTATTCATATCTCCTATAAGCTTCATGTCAGAGAATAGTGCGGTATCTCCTGCATGAAATATTGTTTTTTGATTAATCGTAAGCAAAATTCCTGCTGGCATTCCAGTGTATATAATCTCCTGATTTTCCTCATCCATAAAAGAAGAGCCGTGGAATGCTTGAGTAAATTTAACCCTACCAAAATCAAACTCATGCGCTCCACCTATGTGCATTGGATGTGTATCTACTCCTTTAAACCCAAGATAGTTTGCCAATTCAAATGGAGCAATCACTAAGGATTGACACCTTTTAGCAATACTCACAGTGTCACCTACATGGTCACCATGCCCATGTGTAAGTACAATAAAATCCGCATGAACCTTTTCGGCATCTAAATCACAATTGCCATTACCAGAAATAAAGGGATCAATTAAAATAGTTTTCCCATTAGCCTCCACCTTAACGACGGAATGCCCATGATAAGATACTTTCATTTGACCAACTCCTCTTTTTTCGCAATTCTATTAGCCTAATACTTAACACTATTCCCTAATACAGTTTCAAAAAACCATTACACTTCTTCAAGATGCAAGTGTTTTGAATTATTTATCCCGCATGAACGGGCAGCCCGTAAATGTCCGATTGGTTGAAAGGCCTTTAGGTCATACCCTTGGGTGCTTTCAATCAGTGGGGTCAGCTACTGATTGAAGTTTCACTTATTCTTTTCCTAATTTCTTTTTCAAGGCTGCTAGCTCATCCTCTACTCCTGAATCGTCTAACTTCTTCAATTCATCATCTAGAGAGCGATTGGAAGTTTCTAAGTCTTCCGTTGTCTCCGCCTCAGCTTCGAACTGCAAAACTTTTTCTTCCATTCTTTCAAATCCACGTTTTGAATCATCATTTCCGATGGAAGACATAGTTCTATTCATCTTTGTTCTTGTCTTGGCAGATTCCGCTCTGGCTTTTAAGGAATCTTTTTTAATCTTCATTTCGTGATATTCTCGTTTCATTTCATCAAGCTTCGTTCGGAGATTTTCTGTATCTGAATGAGATTGTTCATAGATTACTTTTAAAGAGTCTACCTGATTTTGTTGGTTTTGTTTATCTTCAAGAGCACGGCGAGCTAAATCTTCATCACCTGCTTCAATGGCTTTTTCTGCATGTGTTTGGCGTTTTTTAACCATTTCCAACGCATCATCATATTTCCTCTTTAACATTTTCTCACTCGCCATCTGTTTTGCAACTGCCGATTCAGCCTCTTGAATGTCTTCTGCCATATCACGCATAAATTGATCCAACATTTTCACTGGATCTTCTGCCTTTTCTAACATGGAATTTAATTCTGAATTCACGATTGTTTTCACACGTCCAAAGAATTTAAACATTGGTATATCCTCCTTGTTTTGATTCTTATAAAAGTAATACGATGTAACCTGGAAATCGTTTCAAAAAAGTTTATTTTTCTTCTATTATTTCCATTTGATATAATGAACTTCAATGAGAAAAGGAGGTAATTTGCATGAGAATTTCTGTTTTACAAGAGCTACTTGATAAAAATGGTGAAGAAGCTATCTTTCTGACATCACGCCGGAATATTTTTTATATAAGTGGCTATGATACCGATCCTCATGAAAGAGTGGTTGGTATCTATGTACCTTCCTCAACAGAATTTAAACCTGTTATGATATTACCATCAATGGAAGTTAATGATGCGCGTCAAAGTGGATGGTCCCACGATATCATTGCTTATCAGGATCAATCAAATCCATGGGATTTATTCTCTACATATTTACAAGAAAACAAACAAATCCCAACCCAAATTGCTCTGGAGAAGGACCATTTAACTGTCTCTCGACAAGAACAATTGAAAAATTTTTTCCCCAATGTAACATGGTCCAGAGGGGATGAATATCTTCAGAATTTACGTGTTCAAAAAGATAAGAAAGAATACACACTAATGAAGCAAGCAGCAGCTCTTGCTGATTTGGGAGTAAAAATAGGAATAGAATCATTGGCTAAAGGAAAAACAGAGCTAGAAATAGTTGCAGATATTGAATATGGATTAAAGAAACAAGGAATAAGAGAGATGTCTTTTTCGACTTTAGTCCTTTTTGGAGAAAACACTTCCTCACCTCATGGTACTCCAGGAAAAAATACCTTACAGGATAACCAATTTGTTTTATTTGATTTAGGAGTTGTTTTTGAAGGATATTGCTCTGATATAACAAGAACTGTATTCTATGGTACGCCGACAGAAGAGCAGAAAAAAATCTATGAGATTGTAAAAGAAGCTCAGCAATTTGCTATTAATGAGTGTAAGCTTGATACTCCAATTGGAGTTATTGACAAGGCTGCACGGAATTATATTGAAGATGCAGGGTATGGAGATTATTTTCCGCATCGAATCGGCCATGGAATAGGAGTCGATGTTCATGAATACCCATCCATTCACCAAGACAACACACTATTAGTAAAAGAAGGGATGGCATTCACTATTGAACCTGGAATATATATCCAAGGTCATGGTGGGGTAAGAATCGAGGATCAAATCTACATGACAGATAAAGGACCAGAAATTCTTAATCAAATTCCTAAAGAACTACAACTTATAATGCCTAAATAAGAAAAGCGCAAGTGCCCTTCGAAACAAGAATAGCACTTGTTTCTGCGAAGTAGCTCTATGTAGCTTTTCTTTGTGCGATTACTCGGGGCAAAAGCTTCGAAGATTATTCGGTGAAGCATTTTCACTGGAGCTAGACAAATTTAATACTTTTGTATCTTTATAAAAAAACCGGGGTATCCCGGTTTTTTATTTTCTTAACAAAGTATGTGCGTCTGAATATCCCAGACCATGAGCTTCTGCAACAGCTTGAAAGGTTACAAACCCTTCCAATGTATTTATCCCCTTAAGTAACGCTTCATTATCTACACAAGCTTGCTTATACCCCTTATTCGCTAATTGAAGCGCATAAGGAACGGTTACGTTTGTCAAAGCAATTGTTGAAGTTCTAGGAACAGCTCCTGGCATATTGGCAACTGCATAATGAAGAACTTCAAGCTTTATGTAGGTAGGGTTGTCATGGGTTGTAATTCGATCAGTTGTTTCAAATATCCCACCTTGGTCAATAGCTACGTCAACAATAACAGATCCTGGAGTCATAGCCTGTACCATTTCTTCTGTCACAAGTCTCGGAGCCTTTGCTCCTGGAATAAGTACTGCTCCAACAACTAAATCAGATTCTTTTAAAGCTTCTGCTATATTTAATGGGTTAGACATGAGAGTATTAATGCTAGATCCAAATATATCATCTAGTTGACGTAAACGATCCGGATTTAAATCGACAATCGTAACGTCTGCTCCCAATCCCATAGCAATTTTTGCTGCATTTGTTCCTACGACTCCTCCACCAATTACAGTAACCTTTCCACGGCTAACACCAGGTACACCACCTAGGAGAATGCCTTTTCCACCTTTTGTTTTCTCAAGGAATTGTGCTCCAATTTGTGAAGCCATTCTTCCTGCAACTTCACTCATCGGGGTAAGTAACGGTAAAGAACCATTAGGTAGTTGAACCGTTTCATAGGCAATTCCAACAACTTTTTTATCGATCAGTGCTTTTGTTAGTTCAGGTTCTGGGGCTAAATGTAAGTAAGTAAATAAAATCAGCCCTTCATAAAAATAATAATATTCTTCAGGAAGAGGCTCTTTTACTTTCATGACCATCTCTTGACTCCAAGCTTCCTTCGCAGTTGAAACAATTGTAGCTCCAGCTTCTAGATACTGCTCATCAGTAAAGCCAGATCCTATTCCTGCTTCTGTTTCAACGAATACTTGATGACCTGCACTAACTAAAGTCATAACTCCTGCTGGTGTCATTGCAACTCGGTTCTCGTTATTTTTAATTTCCTTTGGTACACCAATATTCATGACATAACCTCCTTGTTCGTTAAAATACCGCTTCTACTATACCATCATTTCTAACGGAAATGATACATCATTTTTCATATTGTTGAAATTGTTACCATTTACCGGAAACGATGGATAACATCTAACCCTCCTGTTGCATCGATTACAGCACCTGTAATCAGATCGGAATTTCCTTGACATAAAAAATCTACTATTCGTGCAATATCTTCCCCCGTTCCAGATCTTCCAATAGGGGTAACCTCATCCCGAATACGGCGACTTTCTTCAATTGTAGCTTCCTTCATTGATCCTGTAATATTCCCCGGACATACCATATTTGCTGTTATCCCATTTTCAGCTTCCTCATAAGCAATGGTTTTTGTTAAAGAAACAAGTCCGACTTTTGCTGCCGCAAATGCACCTCTATAAATCCATCCGGCAGCTGAGCCAGCCCCTTGAAAACCATAAGTTATAATTCGTCCAAAATGCTGCTCTCTCATGACCGGGATTGCTTTCTTATAAAAATGAAAAACAGAGGTCAAATTCCCTTGAATCATCTGGTTCCATTCTTGTTCCGTATAATCGGCTATTTTTTTTCGTTCAAATATATAAGGGCCGGCATTATGTACTAAGTAATCAATTCGTTGAAATCGTTCCATGACAGATTCCATCAAGCGATCAATATCTTCTTTTTGAGTTACATCAGCTTGTACAATATGAATGCGCTCTTTATGATGCGGGTACCTTTGAAGGAGAGATTCAGCTTTCTCCAAGTCCTTATGATATGTAACAGTTACAGAGCACCCTTTTTCAATAAACGATTCGACAACTTGCCAGCCTAGTCCTTTGGATCCAGCAGTAACTAGTGCGTGTTTCACGGTACCTACCCCCTCTTTTCTTTTAGTTTACCAAGAAAAGATCTTACTTCACCAATTTTTTGTATCAAAAAGAAATCGCATAGGAAAGATCCATATGCGACTTTGTAGGGGTTGAACAAAAAGATTGATTTAGATATTATTCTCTTCTTTGCTTTCTTCTTCCCTTTCTTGCAATGGATGATCAATAAACCCACTTTCATAGCTAGCCGTCAATTGTTGATACACTATCTCTTCCCCAGATTGATCATAAATGAACTTATTTTTCTCCTTTTTTTCCATCGATAACACCTCCATATTTTAGATTGTGTATAACTACGTTTTTTACTGAATGTTATTTTTACCAATTAATATGAAAGTGATATAATAAAAGTAAGAAGATAGGGGGTATCATGATGGAATATAATAACATTATCGTTGCGGTTGATGGATCAAAAGCATCAGAGAAAGCCTTTGACAAAGCTATTTATATTGCGAAAAGGAATCATGCACGATTAATTATTTCTCATGTAATTGACACAAGGGCTTTTGCTACTGTAGAAGCATACGATCGAACCCTCGCAGAACGGGCAGTAACCCATGCTGACGAGTTGTTACAAGAATATAAGAATCAGGCTTTGAATCAAGGAATTGAACAAGTAGATACGGATATTGAATATGGATCACCTAAAATTAAAATTGCTAAGGAAGTAGCTCCAAAATTTGAGGCTGACCTTATTATTTGTGGTGCTACAGGTTTGAATGCGATGGAACGATTTTTTATCGGTAGTGTATCTGAACACGTAACACGATATGCGGCTTGCGATGTGCTTATTGTTCGTAATTCTTCTGATGAGGAGAAAAAGTAGTTTTTTAGTCGACGGAGGTTTTTATGAATTCTTATTTTACATTTAATGATCGATTAAGGATTGATCTACCAGATCTGCCCAGACCATGGGAAAGTTTCACAAGAAGAGAGCAAGAAAAAATCTTAGGAAAATGGGAAGAAATACGGGGGGGAATACCTGATCGAATTTCTGAAATTGAAGAGAAGATTAAAGAAAAACAACAGGATTTATACAACGAAGAAAATTTTGAAATGTCATGCCTTCTAAACTCAGAAATCAGTGAACTTGCCTCACAGATTAATGATCTATGGATTTGGTTTAGAACAAGTGAAGTTGTCCGCCCGCATGCTGGTTAATAAGAGTCCCTTTGCCCATCGGCGTGAGGAAGGAACCGGCTCTAGTCGATAGGTTAGAAAAGCTCTGCCTATGGCGAGCTTTTCTTTTTATCCTGCATGAATGGGCAGAAATACCCCACCTCAAGTCTTAAGCAAAACGAAAAGAGTAGCTGGGAGTCTTTCTGTACGTAAATGTCCGATTGGTTCAAGGACCTTTAGGTCATGCCCTTAGGTGCTAACAATCAGTGAGGACGGACACTGATTGTTGTTTCTCTTTATTATAGGTCTTTTCTAATTTCTCGAACGACATGAGCTAATTCTGGAATAATTAGTTTGTCCATAGCAAGCTTCACTGCACCAGAGGATCCAGGAGTAGAAAATACCGCTGTGTGGTTGGAAACTCCAGCAATTGCTCGCGATAAAATAGCTGCTGATCCTATGTCTTCTGTGTAACTTAGCATTCTAAAAATCTCCCCAAACCCTACAAGCTCCTTGTCTAATAAATCTGCTACAGTC
The DNA here is from genome assembly GCA_040191315.1 of Bacillaceae bacterium S4-13-56. NCBI lineage: Bacteria > Bacillati > Bacillota > Bacilli > Caryophanales > Bacillaceae > Bacillaceae bacterium S4-13-56. Next base: position 25,167 of record JAWJLM010000051.1, read on the forward strand.
TCTATAGTGACGTCTCTCCAAGCTATCCCGGTCCCTCCATTCGTTAGAACTGCATCAATAGAAGGGTCTTGACAACCATCAACCACCGCTTGCTTAATTTCTTCTCTACTATCTTTAACAATTTCATACTGTTCAATGATAAATCCCGCGTTTTCAAGCTTGCGAATCATTAAAGCTCCACTTGTATCCGTTTCTTTTGTTCGTGTATCACTAACTGTTATGACCTTACATCTAATTTTAGTAGGCGCTCCTTTTTTGTGTTCTTCAACAGACATCATATTCCCTCCATTACTCTGTACTTTGTGCAATCAGGTGCCGATTTTGATAGAAACGGATGGCATACTCCGTTACTTGTTTTGTTAACTGATAATTTAGTCCTGCACCTATAGCCATGCTGATCATAGGAAGACCTTGGATAAGTTTTTTTCTGAACATTAGGATAAAAAGTGATTTAAAACATTGTTTTAAAGGTTGACCAATCCACGATTCATCTGTTAATCCATCCTCTTCTTCAAATACATATGGATGATAACTTTGCGATTTTACTTCTTGCTTCAGTTCCTCCCACGCTGCTTTCTGTAAACGTTTTGGTAGCGTTGCAGCATGAAAGACCTTTAATGATAAAAGAAGTTCATATGGATGGTTCATTTCATGTCCAAATGTCATTCCAATAAGTTGGATTCCTCTTAGATTCATTGCCATCATGGCGGGGAAATCTAATCCAAGTAGTAGCCATCCACCAGTTCCAGTTAGACCACCTTGAGCAAATGAATATACTTTGCCTTTTGTAGCTTGCTGTTGAGCAAGGTAGGTTAATTGACTTAGATTCAATAATTTCATGTCCTTCACATCTGAAATAGATGAGTTAAAAATTTTACCGGAAGTAATAATTCTTTCACGTGCTTCATTTTGGAAAGCTGTTCCTTGAATCAAAGCATGTGTATGAAACAACCAAGTATCCAAACGATTAAAAAAAAGCTTTCTTGTCTTAGGCGGTATCCCCTCAAAAGCTTTTTTTACCCACAAATCATATAAGTTTTCGAAATCATTGGATTGATATTGACTCCACTGTTTTTCCCATCGAGAAATTTCATTGGAAAAATATTCGTCACCCACCATTATTCCCTCCAAACGATCCCTTCATTTTCTACCTTCATTGTACAATTCATATGGAAAAATTGCGAATATTATTCGAAATTTAGGAATCTTTATCCAAAAAAAGTGCAAGCGCCTCTCGAACCTAATAATTTTTTCATGACTATCAACCGACTAAAGTATAGCTGATAACAACAAAAAAAGTGCCCCAAATAGGAACACCTTTTATTATGCTTGATTTACATAATTATTTTGGAATATACGGACTGTATCTCTTGCAATCATTACTTCCTCATTTGTTGGAATTACAATAACTTTAACAGGGGAATGTGGATAGTTCACAAAGACTTCTTTTCCTCTGATTTCGTTGAGAGCAGGATCCCAATATACCCCCATAAATTCAAGTCCACGTAATACTCTTTCACGAATAACAGTACTATTTTCTCCAACACCAGCTGTAAAGATAATAGCATCCACTCCATGCATTCTCGCTGCATAGGAACCGATATATTTGTGAATACGAGAAGCAAACACCTCAAGTGCTAGCTCAGCTCGTTCTGTTCCTTTGGAAGCTTCCTGCTCGATATCTCGTAAATCACTGGAGAAGCCAGACAGGGCTAACATTCCACTTTCCTTATTTAATACATCCATAACCTCTTGAGCGGACTTACCTGTACGCTCCATAATATACGGTATCAAAGCTGGATCAATATTACCTGAACGAGTTCCCATTGTTACCCCAGCAAGCGGTGTAAAGCCCATTGAAGTATCAATGGATTTTCCGCCTTCGATGGCAGCAATACTAGCGCCATTACCTAGGTGGCAGGAAATAATTCTTAATTGTTCAATTGGTCTACCTAATAATTCCGCAGCACGTTGGCTCACATATTTATGACTTGTTCCATGAAAGCCATATTTGCGGATCCCATATTTTTTATAATACTCGTAAGGTAAACTATATAAATAAGACTGTTCCGGCATCGTTTGATGGAAAGCAGTATCGAACACTGCTACTGCTGGAACATTTGGGAGTACCTCCTTAAAAGCCTGAATTCCCACCAAATTTGCAGGATTATGCAAAGGTGCTAAGTCAGAGACATCCTCAATTTCTTTAATCACTTCATCGGTCAAAAGTACAGAGTCACTAAATTTCTCTCCACCATGAACTACACGATGGCCGATTCCTTCAATTTCGTCTAAAGATTGGATGATTCCAGAACTTGTAAGCTTGCTAACAAGAACTTTTACAGCGTCTCCATGGTCTTTAAGATCTTTCACAATTTTATCTTTCTCACCATTGAATTCAATAGTAAATATACTATCTGGAAGTCCAATTCGTTCAACAAGGCCTTTTGTAATGACGGTTTCTTCAGGCATCTCAATTAATTGAAATTTTAAAGAAGAACTTCCGGCATTAATTGCTAAAATTTTACCCACTTTTGTCCAACCCCTTACCAAATTAGAACTATAAATTCTTTCATCTCTTTCATTTAATCACCTATATAATCATGTATCAAGGATGAATTGAAATGTGAACGTTTTCACTATATAGTTTATATTTTCTGATTATTATGAAATTCCTTTGAAAACCATTGATTGATTTTTGAAACGATGTCATTCATGGCTGTTTGGTTTTTAAAGGAAGGCAACTTTACTAACAGTGCCTCTTTTGGTGCTTTTGTATTTTCCCCCTTTTTTTGTAAAATAAAAATACTCTTTGAATGTTGTTCATTTTTAAATAAAGTTTCTGAAAGCTGCAGCACCCCTACGATATGTGCATTTTTATGTAAAAAGATATGCAACTCTTCAGATTGATCACTATCAAAGAGAAAACTCGGAATAACAAATATGGCATAACCCCCAGGTACAAGATAGCGTAAGGACTGTTCTATAAAAAGATGATGACTATATGACAACCCTTCTTTTGCTGCCAGTTCATAAGATTTTGATTGCTCTTTATCTGGATAATATCCAACAGGTAAGTCACTGACTACTGCATCTACTGGGTCTAATAATAAGGGACGTAGGCTGTCCTGATGAAAAAATTCAATCTGGTGCTCTTGAAGATTTGCTTGCAACAATGCTAACTTAATTAACGTTGTATCAACTTCACTTCCAAATGCAGAATATGCCCCATTCCATTGATTTAAAATGGCTGTTAGTAAATTAGCTGACCCTACAGCTGGATCAAATATTCTTAGCATGTCCAATTTTGGATAAACCTTGCTTAAAAGATATCCAACAAATATAGCTACTGAATCTGGAGTAATCATATGATGATGTTGAGTACTTCCCTTCATCCCTTTTAAAATAGCTAATTGAAGTGCTTTTCTTTTTTCTTCTTTAGACAGGTTCTCCATGGTTAGATCATCTATTAGATTACTTACCCTCTTTTTGGTTAGTTCAGACCATTCATCTGGAAAAGTCCGATCGAGAAAACAATAACCAGCCTCTAGGACCGCCTCTAAATATGTAATATCTAATTCCTCTTGAATTTGATGCGCTGTTTGATCCAACCATTGGAACAAAACCTCAACATTTTTTTGATCCATTCCTATTCTCCTCCATTCCATCTTCCATCCATGATTGTAACAAAAACCAGTACAATAGCAAAAAAGATGATTCCTCAGAAAAAATGAGGAACCACCTTTTTGCCATTTTTTATTTATCTATTATTTTTAAGTAACTTTGTCCTGGTTTCTACTTCCTTCAGATTATTTAGCCTCTTTTGCTGCTTGCAATGCGGCTTCATAATTAGGATGATCTGTGGCTTCTGGAACATATTGTGTATAGGTTACAGTGTTTGTGGAATCCACTACAAAAACGGCTCTAGCTAAAAGCCGAAGCTCCTCAATTAAAACCCCATATGCTTTTCCGAAAGAACCCTTTAGATGATCGGATAGAGTTTCAACATTCTCAACACCATTAGCTCCACACCAACGTTTTTGAGCAAATGGAAGATCCATACTTATTGTTAATATTTTAACATCTCCAAGCTGGTTAGCCTCTTCATTGAACTTTCTTGTTTGCGCATCACAAACACCGGTATCTAGGGAAGGGACAACACTAATGAGTTTTACACCGTTATAATCACTAAGTTTTTTTTCTGACAAGTCGTTTGCTAAAACGGTAAAGGATGGTGCTTGTTCTCCTACCTTAACTTCCTCTCCTAACAATGTGATTAGATTTCCCTTGAACGTTACTTTCGCCATTCTAATTCCTCCTCGTCATTAATTTATTGCTCGTCCTGATATTTTCGTATTTAGCTTATCCCTTGTGATAAACTAAAAAACTTCTCTATATACACTATATAGAGAAGTTTTTCCATCTTCAAATATTTACTCTTATAAATCAAAATCACTTTTTTTCTCAGAGGATTTCGATTGATCTTTATCCTTTCCTCCCTTATTTAGGGAATTCTGGATTTTATCAATAGCCTGAGGTGCTAGATCTAGTATTTTTTCATATAGATGAGTATTTTCATCAAGATGAACCATTTTGACTCCATCTTTTCCAACTACTAAGAAAGCAATAGGAGTTATAGAAACTCCACCCCCGCTGCCACCACCAAAAGGTAGGCTTCCTTCAGAATCCCCAGTACCACTCGAGCTTCCTTGAAACTCACTTCCACCTGCAGCAAATCCAAAACCCACCTTCGATACTGGTATAATCACACTACCATCTGGGGTCTCCACAGGATCTCCTATAATCGTATTCACATCAATCATTTCTTTTAAATTTTCCATGGCCGTTGTCATAAGTCCTTGAATAGGGTGTTCACTTGCCATATTTTATACCTCCTTATTATGTAGTTGAATAGTTTTCATTAATCCACGAGAATTTTTTAGTAGGGTTAGCAATACAAGGATAGCTTGCCCGATCCGAAAGGAAAGAATACATGTTATATTGGTATAGGCAAATTGGTGTTGAAAATGCGGAGCAATTTGTAAATCGGGTTTTACTTTTAGACGCATGTTATGACTAATCCAACCGATAAACCAACCCTTTATGGTCCAAAGAACGCCACTCCCCATTCCTGTTGCAGCTGCATCTCCAAGTCCAATTTTTGATTCCCAATCCAACTTTTCCACATTCACTTTTGATAGGAACTTTTTGATGATCTTACTAAATGAGGAAATATGCTTCAAAATATCTTTTGCAAATAACAAATTGTTTTTCAACTCTTCAAAATGGACATCTTCTCTTTTATCAGAAGCAGTCTCTTCCCCTACTTTTGTCTTTTCGTTTAATTCAATCTCTTTTTCTTTGAGATCAATATTAGCTAAAGGGATTTCTCTCTTAATTTTAATAAATCTCCAAATCTTAATTTCTACATATAAATCCATATCCTTATTTTTATAATAAAAATGAAATATGATTGTAATTTTTGAAAGAAGAAAAAGAAAACCACCAACAATTACAAATCCTATCAGGTATAACCACCACATACCATTCGTCCTTTTTTATTTCCATTATGCACATAGTAATGTTCAGATAAACCTAATGGAAATTAGAATACTTGGCTTATCATAAAAGAGATTCTTGAAAGGCGTATTTTGCTTTCTTAGAATCCCCCTTATACTCTGGAGTGCAAGTTCTTATGGCGAAAACCTGATTTTTTTCATGTACTATCCACCGACTAAAGTTATCAATAGCTGATAGTATAAGAAAAGCGCAAGCGCCCTCGATCAT
>JAWJLM010000052.1 GCA_040191315.1 Bacillaceae bacterium S4-13-56
TAGCAAAAAGTGTTCATTTTCACTTGACGGTTACACCCTTCAACGATAAGCCAAGTTTTTCTAATTTCGATGCTATGAAACACAATATTCGCTTTACCTTTATTTTTTCGGTAATATTGATATAAATTTTAAGTTAGAAAGGGTGGTACCATGTCATCAATTATATCTACTGTGGAGGAATTTCAGAACATACAAAAATCTACTCCGAATTTTTTCCTATTAAAACATAGTTTAACTTGCCCAATCAGTGCTGAAGGTAAGAAGCAATATAATTCATTTTCAGAAACAACTAATGTTCCAACATATATCCTTCATGTACAAGAAGCACGTCCACTATCGAACTATATTTCAGAAACTTTTCAAGTTAAGCATGAATCACCTCAAGTCCTCTTATTTCACAATAGTGAAGTGGCTTGGAATACTTCCCATTGGGATATTACAGTGAGTCACCTCGCAAAAGCCCTAGCTTCACTAGAAGAAAACCAGCAGTAGCTAAATGCTCTGCTGGTTTTTTGGTGTCTCCCAACGAATCTCCAAATGATCTCCTGGTACTATATGATCATAAAATGTTGCGGGTTTATCATTTTTTCTCACTACATATGTTTTTTTTGTATTTGTATTAATGTCTAATTCAACAAATCTAAAGATATCTTGAAAGATAAAAGGATTTTCCTGTTTCTCTTTAACTATTAGCTCATCATGTCTTTGTATAGTGGAAGCAAATGAAAGCTTTTCCCCATTTCTGTAAACTTCCTTCATATCCTGTGATAGCACAATCCATTTACCATTAAACATTACTTTGATTTCTTTTGTTACATTTTCACTTAAATAAGCGAGGAGATCTTTTAGTGTAAAGGGTGCATTCTTTATCCACTCCAGTCGATCATTGGACTGAATCGTTGAAGAGAGGGAACACTCTATGCCATTCTTATAAATGGAATAAGGACGATAAGGAAGTTTTATAGGTTTTCCTTTCCAAATAACGGTGAAGGGTTCAAGTTGTTCCTTTGAAAAGAATAGCTGAGAAACATGTAGTGCATCTTCAACGGTTATTTTAGCCTTCCAAGAGATAACATCCCTATCTTGTATCACATATGTCATTTTTGCCGCAGCATCATTAACCTTCACCTTCGGCTCCATTGTGTAAAGCTTCTGATTTATGGCAATAGGGAAGTTTGCTCCTTCCCCAATAAGCTCTTGTAAAGTAATAGAAGGGGATAGGCCGTCTTCCCCAGGTGTAACTACTATTTCATCTCCATGTTGGATCATGTCTTCAAGCGATGTTTCCAATCCATTTTTAAGTATACATGGAGCAGTGCCGTATCCTCCTGGAAGCGTGATTGATTTTCCATTAATTGTTATTATTTTTGCCATCCCAGGTTTTCCAAATAATTTTTTCATTTCGATCCCAGTAGCTAGTAGGCAATCTCCGACAGTTAATTGCTTCATATCAAACATCCGGATGGTTCGGTCGTTTACCTTCACACTAATATAGTGAACTGGATTTTGATTGGCCGCTATAGCAATCCCTATTGGCGTAACAAAAGATGGTCCCATAGGTAGGTTGTCGGTCTTTTTTAGGGTTGATATGGCATCAATGGAGCGGATTGCCACACGATTGATTGGCAAATCAAATTTCTCGGCTAACTTTCTGGGTAATTCTGGAGTCAAACTTCCTCCACCAACTAACATGATAGCTTTTGGAGCTCTTTTGTTTAAATGTAAAATTTCATGGTAAATAGAGTCTACTAATTTATCGATGGCGTATTCAATTTGGCTAACCATTTCTTTATAGGATACTTCATTTTCAAATCCTAAAATGTCATGTATGAAAACATTGTTCATAGATGAAAGATCACGTTTGGCTTGCTCTGCTAATGGAAAATCTAGCAAAAATTGATCACTAACGGCTTCTGTTATCTCATCCCCAGCCATAGGAACCATCCCGTAGGCGGAGACAGTACCTTGATCTGTTAAAGCAATATCACTAGTTCCAGCTCCTATGTCCACTAAGGCTACATTTAATCTCCTCATGGATGTAGGTATAAGGACATTAATAGCTGCTATAGGTTCTAAAGTAAGAGCTTCCATCTCTAAATCTGCTCTTTGCAAGGCTGACAAGAGCGACTCCACCACTACTTTCGGAAGAAAGGTTGCAATAATTTCTAGGGTAGCCTCTGTACCTTGTTGGTCGATTAAGGAGCCAATGTCCTCGCCATCTAATTGATAGTGAAGGACAGAGTATCCTACACAGTAATAGTGAGTGCTCTTTTTATCATGACTATCCTTAGCAAGTTCATATTGCGCTTTCTGAACCGCTTCTAGCTCTAGAAATAATATATCTTCTTTTCCCATAATGGGTTGATTCTCAATAGACTTACTTACTTTGACTTGCTTCGTTTTTAGAGCTCGTCCGGCAGCTGCTACACAAACTTTCTTTAAGGGGCCGTGTTTTTCTTCAAGAGTTTTTTTAACATGGGATATGACTTCGGAAACTGACAAGACATCATGAATTTGCCCGTCCAGCATAGATCTTTCTTTGTGCTCCTGACTACACATATCGATGATTTCATATTGATCATCAATTTTTTTCATAATAAGTCCTACTACTGAACGCGTTCCTATATCTAATGCAAAGATTTGATCGTCCATTTAGTTTCTCCCCTTTATATTCCTTAAACAATGTATGTTTGTTATTATAATTGAAACAGCAAGCATTGATTATCTATATTTTAAAAATTCATAAAAAATAATAACCTTTATTGATGACATTCGTATCAATATTCGCTATAATAATCCCTAATTATTAAAAAATGTACCATATTTCTATGATTCTATAAACAGTTTATGGAGGGATTTAGTTGACACAGGATCAATTAGAAGCGTTGCGGAAGGATCTAGACGAGGTTAATCTTGAGTTATTAGAGCTAATTAGTAAACGAGGAGAGATCGTAAAACAAATTGGACAAGTAAAGGACAAGCAGGGGATGTTCCGTTTTGATCCTGTACGTGAAAGAAAAATGCTGGATATGATTACTGCTCAAAATAAGGGACCATTTGAGAAGAGCACCATTGAGCACTTGTTTAAGGAAATCTTTAAAGCAGCTCTTGAGCTTCAAGAAGATGATCATAGCAAAGCACTTTTAGTATCTAGGAAGAAAAAACCAGAGGATACAATTGTAAACATAAAAGGAGTAGAAGTTGGGAACGGCAAGCCTCATTTCGTTATGGGACCGTGTGCGGTAGAAAGTTATGAGCAAGTGGCACAAGTAGCGGAGGCAGTGAAGAAACAAGGAATTAAACTATTTAGAGGGGGAGCCTTTAAACCAAGAACTTCTCCATATGACTTCCAGGGTTTAGGTTTAGAAGGTCTCCAAATTTTGAAACGAGTGGCTGATGAATATGATTTAGCTGTTATTAGTGAAATAGTAAACCCTGCTGATATTGAAAAAGCAGTGGATTATATCGATGTGATTCAAATTGGTGCACGTAATATGCAAAACTTTGAACTGTTAAAGGCAGCTGGATCTGTAAACAAGCCTGTTCTTTTGAAGAGAGGCCTTGCAGCTACCATTTCAGAATTTATTAATGCAGCAGAATATATCATATCACGTGGAAATGAAAATATTATTTTGTGTGAGCGTGGCATCCGTACTTATGAAAGAGCTACGAGAAATACATTAGATATTTCCGCTGTCCCTATTTTAAAAATGGAAACGCATCTTCCCGTATTTGTTGATGTTACTCACTCAACGGGACGCAGAGATTTACTCCTTCCTGCAGCAAAGGCAGGACTTGCCATCGGAGCAGATGGAATTATGGCAGAAGTTCATCCCGATCCATCAGTTGCTTTATCCGATTCAGCCCAACAAATGGATATTCCAATGTTTAATGATTTTATGAATTCACTATATGATTTTATTAAATAAGGATGTAAAGTTATGGGGGAATCACATTACAGTGGTTCCCTCTTTTATGTGATGAAAATTTTGTTACTAAAATATTACAAACAACGACAATGATTGCGGTTACGAAAATAGTATCGTATGATAACAGTAATAATAAGGAATAGCAATGTTCGATATGAAATGGAGGATAAATAAAATGAATATCACAATATATGATGTAGCGAGAGAAGCGAATGTTTCAATGGCAACTGTATCCAGAGTTGTCAATGGGAACCCTAATGTGAAACCTGCTACAAGAAAGAAAGTATCGGAAGTTATCGAGCGACTTGGGTATCGACCAAATGCAGTAGCCCGAGGATTAGCAAGTAAAAAAACAACAACAGTGGGGGTTATTATCCCAGATATTTCTAGTGTGTTTTTTGCAGAACTTGCAAGAGGAATTGAAGATATTGCAACCATGTATAAATATAATATTATTTTGGCCAACTCAGATCAAAACAAGGAAAAGGAATTACATCTGATAAATACAATGCTTGGAAAACAAGTAGACGGCTTAATTTTTATGGGTGGAAGTATATCAGAAGAGCATATAACTAGCTTTAAAACTTCTCAAGTACCAATTGTCTTAGCTGCTACGCTGGATGATTCTAAAGAAATTTCAACTGTAAACATTAATTATGAACGTGCGGCGTATGATGCAGTAAAATACCTAGTAGAAAATGGAAATAAGAAGATTGGTTTTATAACAGGTCCTATAGAAACTGCTATAGATAATGAAAAGTATAAAGGATATCAGACGGCCTTACATGAAGCATCTATTGAAGTGGACGAAGAATTGATTATTCAAGGAGATTACTCGTATGATTCAGGCATGGAAGCAGTTGATCAATTTTTCAATTTAACAAACCCTCCAACGGCCATTTTTGTATCATCAGACGAAATGGCGCTTGGGGTCATTCATGGTGTTCAAGATCGTGGTTTATCTGTCCCACAGGATGTAGAAGTTGTAGGATTTGATAATACAAGATTAGCCACCATGGTTCGTCCAACACTATCTACTATCGTTCAGCCAATGTATGATATTGGAGCAGTTAGCATGAGACTATTAACTAAGTATATGAATAAAGAGCAGGTAGATGAAACAAAAGTAGTTCTTCCACATCGTTTTGTAGAAAGAGACTCAACAAAATAATCCATTATGCCGATAAAGAGATAGACAACAAATTGTAGGTTTGGAGAGAGTAGGATGAAAACAAGGGATATACTGACACCAATCGGCATTATTTTAGGCTTTGCCATGATCTTTTTCGGAATTTTCACTAGTGGGAATGGTGTAGGGGGAATAACCTCTTTCATACAAATTTCCTCTGTATTAATCGTTTTTGGAGGATTAGGAGCTGCCATGCTCATTAATTTCAATTTAGATGAAATCAAATTGACCGGTCGTGTACTCAAAGAAGCCTTTAGTAAAAATGATCTAAATCTAACTCAACTCATCTCTCTTTTTGTCCACCTTTCGGAAAAGGCAAGAAGAGAAGGTCTCTTGGCACTTGAAACAGAAATTGAAGATGTGGAGGACCCTTTTATAAAAAAAGGGATCCTGCTAGCAGTTGATGGAATTGAACCAGACGTAATTAACGACATTATGAGTGCGGAAGTTTTTGCGATGGAGGATCGTCATATCAGGGGACGAGCAATTCTGGAAAAGGCTGGAGAATATGCACCTGCATGGGGAATGATCGGTACATTAATTGGTCTCGTTCTTATGCTTAATAATCTACAGGATCCAAGTACATTAGGACCAAATATGGCAGTCGCTCTTCTAACTACTTTTTACGGTTCAGTTTTAGCGAACCTAGTGTTTATACCTATGGCAGGAAAATTAGCAAATAAGACTGAAGAAGAGATTTTTATGAGGAAAATCATAATAGAGGGTATTATTGGTGTTCAATCAGGGCAAAACCCTAAGATTCTTGAAGAAAAACTAAGTGCTTTCCTCTCTAAGAAAACAAAAGAGGAAGATGTTCAAGAAGAAATCATTGGGGAAATGGAAAATGAATAACCGTAGGAGAAAAACAGGAGATAAGGGTGCACCAAGGTGGATGGTCACCTTTTCCGATTTAATGACGCTCATTTTAGTATTTTTTATCCTTCTTTTTTCAATGTCACAAATTGATATCGTGAAGTTCCAGGCTGTTGCAGACTCATTTCGTGATCGGGTTGTGTTTGATTTCTATCCTTCGTTGGTCCCTATGGAAAATCCTGCAGAAGGAGAGAACGATCCGAAAGATAACATGCCTGAAGATCAATCTCCTAAAAAAGATTCAGAAGAACCAGATGATTCACAGGATCAATCGGAAGATCAGATGGAAGAGCTTATGTATGAAGTTCAAAGTTTCTTAACCCAAAGTGGCCTAGATGATGTTGCTTCAGCTAATCGAACAGAGCGGGGGATTGTTTTGATCCTTCAGGAGCAAGTGTTGTTTGATTCAGGAAGAGCAGACATTAAGAAGGGGGCAGAATCCTTTCTTCAAAAGGTAGGTAATTTAATTACTCAAATACCCAATGATATTAAAGTAGAAGGTCACGCAGATAATCGTCCAATGTCGTCTAATTTATATCCTTCCAATTGGGAGCTTTCAAGTGCGAGGGCGAGTAATGTAGTTAGATATTTTACAGAGAATCTAGCCATTGAAGATCATCGCTTCTCGATTGCGGCATATAGCGATACAAGGCCTATCGCTAAGAACGATACCCCAGAAAATATGGCTAAGAATCGAAGGGTAGAAATCATTATTTTAGATCCAGATTATATGAATTGAAAAACCGACCAGTGATCATTAAGATCAAGAGGTCGGTTTTTGTTTAATCTGATTATAATTATCGATAAACTGAAGAGATTTTTCAAGGGCATTTCTATTTTTTTCTGTAATCTCTGGCTCTCTAGGGATTGGTTTATAAATAGAGGGAGCATCCTCCCATGTTGTAGGTAGCGTGACAGGAGATTGATTTTGCCAATATTTCATCCAACTCTGCGGTAGCAAACCACTTCCTAATGACTGATGACTCATCACTCTCCATATTTGAGCCCAAGCTCTTGGAACGACTCTCCAAATATCATAGCCTCCCCCTCCAAGTGCAATCCAACGTCCTTCACAATATTCGTGGGCCAACTCGTGAGCAACTTTCGGGATCGCATCATAGATTTCCATTGTTGTACAAAGATGGGTGAGTGGATCGTAGACGTGGGCATCTGCTCCATTTTGGGTAATTAAGACATCTGGTTTAAAGTATTCTATGATTTTTCGAAGGCCTGTTTTGTAGACTTCTAAAAATGATTTATTTTCTGTAAAGGCATCGATTGGAATATTAAATGATGTCCCATACCCATCTTTAACGCCTCTTTCGTTTACATTTCCTGTGCCAGGGAATAGATATCTTCCAGTCTCATGAATGGAAAAGGTGCAGACATTAGGGTCATCGTAAAACGCCCATTGTACTCCATCTCCATGATGTGCATCTGTATCAACATATAAAACCCGATAATTATACTTTTTTCGAATATATTGAATGGCTACAGCCCCATCATTATAGATACAAAAACCAGAAGCTTTTCTTTGAAATCCATGATGAAGACCACCACCAAGGTTTAAAGAGTGATCATAGGGACCGTTAAGTACAGAATCAACAGCAGCAAGTGTTCCACCAACCAAAAGAGAGGAGGCCTCGTGCATATTTGTAAACATGGGTGTGTCCTCTGTGCCTAAACCAAATTCAAAAGCTTCGTCTTCAGATAACTCGCCTCGTCCAGCCTTTTTTACTGCTTCTATGTAGATTGGTTGATGGACAAGGGCAAGTTCATCATCAGTTGCCATTCTTGGTGGAAGGATATCCTGATCACGAATAGCATTCGATTTTCTAAGGAGGTCCAGAGTAATATCTACACGGAGTTGATTAAAAGGATGATCTGAGCTAAAACGATAGTCCCTATAGTTCGACGAATAGATAAAGGCAGCATTATTTACATTCATTAGTCAACCCCCGGAATACTTGGCCATAGAATTTCATAGCCGGCATTCGTAAGGTCATCCAGGATCGGAAGGGGATTCATCGTCTGGACTCGAAAAACCAAAATTTTAGACCATTCATCTTCAGGGTCCGGATAGACCAATACAGAAGTTATATTTACTTTTCTCTTACCAAATACTTTAGTGACCTCGGGCAACATCCCAGGTTTATTTCTAACTCTGACCTCAATTTGAGAGCTCTGGACATGAACGCCAGTCAATTGAATTAAGGTATATAACATATCCTTCTCTGTAATGATTCCAACCAACTTTTCGTCTTTGGTTACAGGCACACAAGCAATTTCATATTCATAAAAGATAGAAGCTATTTCCTCAACAAAATCCAGAGGATGAACAGTAATTACCGGAGAGGTCATAATGGATCTTAGGGTATTCTTAAGCTCATTCTTGGATGACTCAAGATCAAAAATAGATGGACTGGCATCTCTTACATCTCGGTCTGAAACAATTCCAATTACATGATTCTCATCATCTACGATTGGAATATGTCTGATATGATGTTCCTGAAGTAGTTTGAGGGCTGTTTCTATTGTTTCTTCTGGAGGAAGCTTAATAACCTCTTTTTTCATAACTTTTTCAACAAGCACTAGAATCACTCCTTTGGTTAAGAATAACGAGATCTTCCTAAAAAGCGAAGTTCATTAAATTTATCAATAGTCTCCTGATCGACATTCGAGCCAATTCTCACCATTAAACAGTTGGCGGGATGGGAGATGATTTCTGGATCATCAGTTGGAGCAGGCACAAGACCACCTGCACCCATCATCCGCTCCATCACGTTACGGTATTCCCATACAGAGAGCTGAGTCCCAGTTAAATCCCAATGCCAATAATATTCTGTGGAAATGATAATATAATTTTCCATGGCTGGATCTATCATAGATAACTTAAGCAAGTTAGAACCAACTTTAGCGCCTCGGTATGCAGGGATTACTTCAATAGCCCCTAACTCTAGTAATCGTTCAAGTTTAAATACGGACCATCTCTCTAAGGGATCTGGATAAAGATAAGTTACATAGCCAACAATCGTATCTTCCGTTCTAGCTACAATAATTCTGCCTTCTTCTAATTCAGCAATTTCCTTTAAGGCTTGAAATTGTTTATCTGCAGGCCGAAAAGCTATTAATTTCTCGTGGAAATAGTAATGAGAGAGTTGCTCCGATGATAGGGGACCTTCAATAACTATATCCTCTATTGAGGTTGGAATTTTAATGGAATGAAAAGTTTTAGGATGTTTCATTCTTTCACCACCTTTTTTCTTATCCCTATTATACATTGAAAAGGAAAGACATCCTAGGTAAGATTCTAAACATTCTCTGACATAAGGAATTTTAAGGATTATATCTAGTTAGGTGCACCAACCCATATTAGGTAAGCAACCTACTTACGCGACCGAGTGTATACACGAAAAAAGATGATTCCTCACAAGAGAGAAATCATCTTTTAAATTTTCTGGATTAATTACTTTTGTCCCATCGATTATGATTTAATTTTCAATATTGGGAGGAGGAATTTGTGTATCGCCGTCTCCATCACCTTCTTCTGGGGGGCTAGGTTCCTCAGGATTATCCCCACCGTTGTCATCATTACCACCGTTTCCGTTCCCATTACCGTCTCCTTCTGGAGGATCGTCAGGTTCTTCGTCTTTTGGAGGCTCTTTTCCAACCACTGAAGAGTAACCCGATTCATTACCAAGATAGTCAACAGCAACGATTACGAATTGTTGATTAGGATTTTGGATTTTTAACTCCGTTCCCTTTGTGCTACCTATAACGGAATAAGTTTCACTTGATTTTGTATATACACGATATCCAATTACATCTTCTGCTGGAGATGCATTCCAAGTAATCATATCTCCATTCATTTTTACACTTGTAGGAGCAGAAGGCACTTTTCCATCATCAGGTATATTTTCTGTGGATGGTAAAGCAATTTTAGCCCATGACCCTTCCCTAGTAGGGAACAGCTCATTCATATTTTCTAGCTTATCGTAACCTTTCTCTTTTAAAAATTCAGGATTTAAATAGATTCCTTCTTCTGTAAACTCAGGTGGAGTATTTTCACTCGCCACATATGTGTTTTCACCAATAGTAACTACTCTTGTTTCTAAAAGACTATTATCTTGTTCCGTTGGGACAAATTTGGCGTTATATAAATCACTTTGTACTAATCCAAGTTCCTCACATAATGGACTTGGTGATAATCCGGAAACTGCACAGTAAGATCTCCTTGCAAGCCCACCTGGTTGACGGAATCGCTCATTTGTCACAATCTTTTCAGGGTGAATATCCGAAACTGCATTAACCATTTCTGCCCATAACATGGCTCTTCTTGTGCTATAATGAACTCCATTGTAATACTCGTCCAACTTTTTCGGTGTGTCATACCCTGTCCATGTAGCCAAAGTAACATTTGGGTTAGTTGCAACAAACCAAACATTTTCCCTGTTACTAGATGTTCCTGACTTTCCAGCCCAATCTACATTTGTGTATTTTAAGTAGCGATTAGCTGCGGCCCCTGTACCGTATTCAATTACATCACGCATCATATCTACAGTGAGGTAAGCTGTTTGTTCTGTAAATACATCTATAGCTTCTGTCTGATGTTCATAAATAATGTTACCTTCCCGGTCCTTGATTTCTTCAATGATGTAGCCTTCTACATATTTACCCATATTTCCGAAAGTTGCATAAGCATTAGTAAGATCTTCGATTGTAATGCCTCCAGCACCTTGTCCTAAAGCTGAGGATAAAAGCTGCTCATGGTCCTCGGAAAATTGATCAATCCCCATTTTTCTAATAAACTGTCCAGGACTTTTATCGATTATCTGACTATAAACAACTGCTGCTGGAATATTGTGAGAATGGGCTAAAGCATTTCGAACAGATGTTAAACCATGAGTTCTTAAATCTACGTTTTTAGGGCTCCATAGTTTCCCGGTTCCATCATTAAAGTCTGTTTTAACATCAGCTATTACTGAACCAGGTTGCACCACACCAAACTCCATAGCAGGAGCATACACAAGAAGTGGTTTCATGGTACTTCCAATATCACGCTCAGCATTGGTTGCATGATTAAACTGACTCTTTTCGAAATCTCTTCCCCCAACAAAACCTAATATCTTTCCGGTGTTGTTTTCAATTAACATACTACCAACTTCGACAGATTCTAATTTGCTATCGACTACTTCCCCAGTTTTTGGGTCAATAATATTTTCTCTTTTTTCAGGTCCATATAAGGTATAATTCTGCGCTACTTGCTGCATCGTATCATAAATATCCTTATTGATTGTTGTGTGGATTTCATACCCGTTTTGATGTAAATTTCGTTTTGCTAGAATCAAATACTGCTCACGTAATTCTTCATTTGTATCTAGGTCCTCTTCGGAATAACCGTCCTTTTTAGCCAGAACAACGCTTAGAACCTCAGTTGAACGTTTTTCAATTTCATCAGTTAACCAAGGATAATTATCTTTAGGTGTTGGTTTAGGTTCTGCAAAATCTGAAACAATATCATAGTTTAGTGCTTCATCATACTCTTTTTGAGTAATATATCCCGCATCTAACATACGGCTTAATACTGTCTTCATACGATCCAACCCAGGTTCTAACCCAGCTTCATCTTTTAATGTTTTTTGATTGGTAAAAGGAGTATAGTAAAAAGGGCTTTGAGGTAAACCAGCGATATACGCAGCTTGTGCAAGATTTAGATCCTTTGGCTCCACATCAAAAATTCCTGTTGCTGCTGCCTTAATCCCTGCAACATTTTGTCCTGAAGAGTTTCTTCCATATGGAATTACATTAAGATAGGCTTCCAAAATCTCATCTTTTTCGAAAAATTGTTCCAATCGAAGGGCGAGCAAAATTTCTTTTGCCTTTCTTTCAAAGGAGACTTCATTTGTTAAAATTTGATTTTTTATTAATTGCTGAGTTAAGGTACTTCCTCCAGATTTCACAGAAGAATTGGTAGCTTCCTGAAATAAAGCACGCAAGATAGCTTTAGGAACAACACCATAATGCTCATTAAAATATTCATCCTCTGTAGCAATAACTGCATTTTTAAGGTGCTCAGAAACATCCTCGAGTTTAATTTCTTCTCGATATAAATCAGATCGGAGCTGACCTAAGTAAATCCCATCTGCAAAATACACATCTGTAGTTTCTTCGTAATTGTAAATACTTTTTCTCATATCTTCTGGACTTCGTAATGGCTCGTCTTTCACAAGGGAGGCAAAATATCCCGAACCAACCCCAAGTCCGAAAAATCCACCAATAAGACCTAAGATAATAAAAAATAAGATCACATTCCACAATACATCATAGGATATTCTTGAATATTTTTGAATTTTGCCCATTTTCCAGGCATTGAATAATTTATCCTTAAATGTACCGTTTTCACGGTTATTTTTCATGATGATTCCCTCCTACAATTCACAATCAGTATTATAGCATATCTATAAGTCAGGAGACATTATCAATCTATTGATTAAGATATAGATTGCATTTTTTATTAACATATGCTTAAATATAGTTTAATCAAAAATAGTAAATGCTTTGAAGAGATGAAGTAGTCTAATTACTCCCTATACCAGAGAGCTGACGGTAGGTGCAAGTCAGTTATAAAGTAATTTGATGAATTACGTCTTAGAGCAGCTCTTATTTGGGCCGGCAAATTGTCGTTATATAATGAAGTGGCACTTATAGTGCAACAAGGGTGGTACCGCGAGTGAATTGAATCCTCGTCCCTTTCTGGGATGAAGGATTTTTTTGTGTTCTTAAAAATTGAAAGGAGCTAGAAGAATGGACATTATAAAGGATCTAAAGAAAAGAGGACTTGTTCATCAAATTACTGATGAAGAAGGATTGAGACAACAATTAAATAACGGGCCTGTTACTTTATACTGTGGGTTTGATCCGACGGCAGACAGTTTACACGTAGGGAATTTGCTTGCTATTTTGACATTAAAAAGATTTCAAGTGGCAGGGCATCGTCCCATTGCTCTAGTAGGTGGAGGAACTGGTTTAATAGGAGACCCTAGTGGTCGTTCAAGTGAACGTTCACTTAATGAGGACAATGTAGTAGAAGAATGGGCAAATAAAATTAAAGAACAACTATCAAAGCTCCTTGATTTTTCTGATAAGGAAAATGGAGCAAAACTTGTTAATAACTACGACTGGTTATCTGGTATGAGAGTCATCGAATTTTTACGAGATGTGGGTAAGCATTTTGGAGTCAACTATATGCTGGCTAAGGAATCTGTGGAAGCTCGTATTGAAAGAGGGATTTCTTTTACAGAATTTAGTTATATGATCCTTCAATCTTGGGATTTCTTAAACCTGTACCGTGAGCATGGTTGTTCTCTACAAATTGGGGGAAGTGACCAATGGGGGAATATTACCGCTGGATTAGAGTTAATCCGTAAGACAAATGCAACAGAAGAAGATAAGGCATTTGGGTTAACGATTCCTTTAATTACAAAAGCGGATGGAACAAAATTCGGAAAAACAGCAGGTGGAGCTATTTGGCTTGACCCAGAAAAGACAACTCCTTATGAATTTTATCAGTTTTGGATCAACGCAGATGATCGTGATGTATTACGATTCCTTCACTTTTTCACTTTCTTATCAGAAGAAGAAATGGCTATATTAGAAAAGCAAGTGGAGGAGCGTCCTGAAGAGCGCGCGGCTCAAAAACGCTTAGCTGAAGAAGTAACTCGTTTGGTTCATGGGGAAGAAGCACTTGCACAAGCAAAGAAAATCACTGAATCTCTATTTAGTGGGAATCTAGCTGATTTAACAGCTTCTGATATCCGTGTAGGATTTAAGGATGTTCCATCAGTTAAAATTGAGGATTCTGAAATGAATTTAGTGGATTTACTAGTTGAATCAAAGATTGTTTCCTCCAAACGTCAAGCTCGTGAAGATATCCAAAATGGCGCTATCTACATTAATGGAGAAAGAAACCAAGATTTTCAGCATGTTTGGAATGATGGAGATCGAATTGAAGGTATGTATACCATTATTCGGAGAGGGAAGAAAAAGTACTTCTTAATCGAACATTAGGATTCGATCTTTAGGAAGATTTGGTATACTACATTTATTACTGCGGATTGATTCAAAATATCTCTAACAAAACCAAGTAAGCCTAAATTTTATAATTCAAATTTAGGCTTACTTGGTTTCTTATATAGAATACATAACATAATTGAGGAGAGTAAAATATGATTGAATCTAAGCTTCTTAAAACCGAAGTGTTATTTTTTCAATACTCATTCCTATAAATGGTACAGATACTATTTGAGTAACATTATTTCTTATATCAAAGGCAAAAGCTGTATCCCCTCCATCAGAACCAAATAAAACTAATTCTTTTGCAAATTCATTAACACCATATGCTTCATTTAACTCAATGATTTCATCGATTGCCTATAAGATTAAAAATCCCCCCCACACTACCCTCAGCACCATTTGAATTAGAAATAAATTCAACATAATCATTTGGAAAAGCAACATTTAGTTGCGACTCAATTTCTTTAACCTTATTTTTGTTTACTGGGGGATTTAATTCTAAACCATAAGCTAGGGGGATTTTTCGCATTTGATAATCCCGTAAAGAAAATCAATTAAAAAAGTAAACAATCGAAACGGTTATGACCATCCATAATCCCAAGGAACAAGGAAGCCATATAGGTATCATCCCCAAGAAAAGGTTTCAATGTCAAAAGTAGATAGCCGAAAACTCCAGTAAAGGCAAGGAAAAAGCTGCTTCCGATGAAGGCCACTTTAAGACAACCATTCTTAGCCCCCCACCCACGCTTGATGGAAAACAATCCACATACCATGAAGCAAGCTTCACCAACAAGGATGAATAATTTAATGTTTTATTTTCATGGAAGTAATCCCCCCCAACTCAAGTTTTAAGTGAAACGAAAAGAGTAGGTGGGGGTATTTCTGTCCGAAAATGTCCGATTGGTTCTAGGGCATTTAGGTCATACCCTTGAGGCTAACAATCAGTGGGGGACGGCCACTGATTGAAGTTTCACTTTATTTAATACATGATAAAGTAATAGTGATAAAAAAAGCCTACCTCCACT